>JAGQRC010000103.1 GCA_020425835.1 Planctomycetota bacterium
GCGGGCCGCCGTTCTCGGTGGGCGCGCTCTGTACGGAAGTGAGAACCCAGAATGTCCGAAGGAACCGTCATCGGCGCGACGGCTCCCGTCGCCCCGTTCGAGTGGGCGGCCGCCGCGCTCCTCGAGCAGCGCGCATTCGAAGCCGTGGCTCGCGGATTCCTCGAGCACCTCGGTCGTCATTGTGGAGCGCTCCGAGCTGCAGTGATCCGACATGCGGACCGTGAGTCCTCGCCGTCGGTCCTCCTGATCGAGGACGGCCGAATCGAGCCGGTCGATGCCGTTCCTCGTTTTGCCCCCGACGCCGAGTCGCGCCCCGACGCCGACGGTCTGGTGATCGACGACGGCGTCGTCATGTCGAGCTTCCCGCTCGGATCCGGCGCCCAGTGTCGCGTCCTCGTCCAGTTCCAGAATGCTGCTCCCTTCGCCGAGTGTTCCCGAGCCGAGCTCAAGAGCTACCTCCGCGCGATCGAGCCGCTCCTCATCGGGGCAGACCGCATCGACCTTCTTCGACACCGCGACGTCGTGGCGAGCGATGATGACTCGAGCTCGGACTCCCCCGGCGATCATCGTCCCACGGGTCAGGTCACCTACTACCAAGGGATGGTGAGCCGGAGCCCGCGGATGGTGGAGCTCTTCGAGCAGATCGACCGGGTCAAGGACAACACGCTCTCCACGATCGTCACGGGAGAGACCGGGTCGGGCAAGGAACTCGTCGCCCGAGCGATCCACTTCGCGGGGAATCGCCGCACCGCACCGTTCGAGGTCATCTCGTGCGGCAGCATCCCGAACACTCTCCTCGAGAGCGAGCTCTTCGGCCACGCCAAGGGCGCGTTCTCCGGCGCCGAGTCCGACCACGTCGGCGTGTTCCAGCGCGCCGAGGGCGGCACCGTCTTCCTCGACGAGATCGGGGACATGTCCCCCGAGATGCAGCAGAAGATCTTGCGCGTTCTCCAGGAGCAGCGGGTCCGCCCCGTCGGAGCGACGGAGAGCATCGCGATCGACAACCGGATCATCTCGAGCAGCCGACACGACCTCCTCGAACTGGTCGCTTCCGGTCGGTTCCGCGAGGACCTCTACTACCGGCTCAACGTCATGACCCTCGAGGTGCCGCCGTTGCGCGAGCGGCGCGAGGACATCCCTCTCCTGATCGATCACTTCCTCTGCGATCTCAACGATGACGCCGAGGCCAGCGATCAGAAGAGACTCGCCGACGGCGCCGCGCGAGAGCTCCTCCAGTACTCCTGGCCCGGCAACGTGCGCGAGCTCCGCAACGTCCTCACTCGCGCATTCCTCTCCTCGGCCGGCCGATCGATCTCCAAGAAGATCGTCCTGCCGCTCCTGAGCCAGGAAGTCGTCAGCAGCTTCTCCAGCGAGCGACTGTTCCAGGAGGGTGAGAGTCTGCACCTCCGTGTTCCCCTGCGGCAGGGCTTCAACGAGATCATCGCCGAGTGCGAGAAGCTGATCATCCTCCACTCGCTGCGATCCCATCGGGGGAACAAGTCGAGGGTGACCCAGCAGCTCGGGATTCCTCGTCAGACGCTCTACAACAAGCTCGAGAAGTACGGGATCACCGAGGGCGACTACGCCGAGAGCTGATGCGGATCACCACCCGCGTGATTCGTACGCCGGCGAACTCACACCGGTGGGAGTCCGTCGATCGGGAAGCGACGCCCCGACCCGAACGCCTTGGACGAGACGCGAATCCCCGGAGCCGCCTGACGCCGCTTGTACTCGCTCCGGTAGATCATGCGGATCGTGGCGTCGACGACGGATTGCGGGTAACGAAGTCCGAGCTCTTCGCGAGTCGCCTCGGTCTCGACGATCTCCTCGACCAGAGGGGAGAGCAGGTCGTAGTCGGCGGGGAGGTTCGCCGCGTCGGTCTGGTTCGGCTCGAGCTCCGCGGTGGGGGCCCGCTCGATCGTGCTCCGAGGGATGACCTCTCGACCGTGGCGTGCGTTGATGTGCCGAGCCAGCTCGTAGACGCGGTGCTTGCTCACGTCGCTGATCGCTGCGAGTCCTCCGCACATGTCTCCGTAGAGCGTGCAGTAACCGAGAGCGAGCTCGGTCTTGTTGCCCGTGCTGATCACGATGGCTCCGGGATCCTCGTTGGAGTACTCCATCAGGATCATGCCTCGGAGGCGGGCTTGCACGTTCTGGGCGGTGACGCCCTGGGTCAGTCCCTCGCGGGCACCCGTCGCGCCATCCCGCCACGCATCGAAGAGCGATCGGATGCTCCTGACTTCGCACCGCATCCCGAGGCGATCGGCGAGTGCCAACGCATCGGAGCGAGTCTCCTCACTCGTCACGTGCGAGGGCATGGTGACGCCGACGACATGGTCACACCCGAGCGCAGCGACCGCGAGCGCCGCCGCCACCGCCGAGTCGATCCCTCCGGACAGCCCGAGGTAGGCACGGTGGAATCCGTTGCGGGCGAAGTACTCCCGGATCCCGAGCACGAGCGCATCGTGTAGCTCCTCGACGGGCTCCGGTGGGCGATAGTCGAGGCGGTCCTCGGTGTCGAGGTCGAACGTCAACCGCTCCTCGGCGAAGTCGCGCGCGGATGCGATGGTGTGCCCGCGGGCGGACACGGCGAAACTGCGACCGTCGAAGACCGTCTCGCCTTCGTAGCCATCCTGCGCGCCGACGAGGTTGACGTAGACGAACGGGACGCGGTGTTCGTCGACGACCGTCGACACCAGCGCCCGTCGACGCTGGAGTTTTCCGATGGAGAAGGGTGAGGCGCTGATATTGATCAACGCATCCGCTCCCGCGGAGACGAGCTCGCTCGATACCTTGATCGGGTAGTGTTCGTCCCAGAGGTCCTCGCAGATCTCGATGCCGAGGCGGCGTCCGCGCAACTCGACGGGGTGGCGTCCCCGCGCGGAGTGGAAGTACTTCGACTCCCAGAAGATGTCGTAGTTCGGGAGCAGGGTCTTGTCGACGACGTCGAGAACCCGCCCGTCGGCGACGAGGGCCGCAGAGTTGTAATACGTTCGGGGTGCATTCGCGTCGCGATCGACGAATCCGACGATCGCAGCGCAGTGCTTGCCCCGGGTGTGCGCCGCGACCTCATCCCGTGCGCTCAGATTGCGGCGGATGAAGCTCTCGCGCTCGAAGTGATCGAGGCATCCATAGCCAGGGATCGTGAGCTCCGGGAAGACCACGAGGTCCGATCCTTCGCGCTCCGCCGCGTCGATGGCGTCGCGAACGATGGACACGTTCTCCGTCAGACGGGTCGGTAGGGTGCGGATCTGTGCGATGGTGATCTTCATGGTGGGCGGGATCATAGCGGGGATCCGTGGCAGCGCCCACGCCCGTTGTCGGCTCGACCCGATCGAGGATCACACGACACCCGAGAGGCCGGTCCACTGATCCGCCGTCGCATCCGCCAGCTCACCCAGCGTCGGTGCGACGGAGATAGATGAACCAGTAGACGGCGCCGACCAGCACGCCCCCCCCGAGAACGTTGCCGATGGTGACCGGGAGGAGATTGTGGACCAGGAACGCGGTCCAGCTCAGGGTTCCGACGGGCACCACTTCGGTCGGGAGGAACAGCGCGTACGGGACGAAGAACATGTTGGCCACGGAATGCTCGAACCCGCAGGCCACGAACGCGGAGATCGGCGGAACGATCACCGCGACCCGGTCCACCGTGCTGCGCGCACTGAAGGTGAGCCACACCGCGAGGCAGACGAGAACGTTGCAGAGCACTCCGCGGATGATCGCCTCGCCGAACCCGAGGTCGACCTTCAAGCGCGCGACGGCGACGGCCGTCGTGGCCACGGACCCACCCGCGAACTCGTGGAAGCCCGACAAGGCGAGCAAGCCCGCGGTCGCGACGCTTCCGACGAAGTTCCCCAGGAAGACGACCGCCCAGTTGCGGAGAAGCGCAACGGTCGAGACCTTGCCGCTCGCCCAGGCCATCACGAGCAGATTGTTCCCGGTGAACAGCTCTGCACCGCCGACGACCACGAGTACCAGTCCCAACGAGAAGACGAGGCCCACCAAGAGCCGACCGACCCCGTACGGAAGATCTCCGCTCCCCGTTCCCGCCGTCAACGCGAAGGTCCCACCGAGCGCGATGAACGATCCGGCGAGGATCGAGAGCGCCAGCAAGCGGTCGAAGCGGAGAGAGGCCTTGGCCACTCCGACCTCTTCCGCGCGCTCCGCCATCTCAGCCGGGATCAGCGCATCCATCGACGGTCGCTCATCTCGAGTCATGGAAATTCCTCCGTCCTCGGAATCGGGGCACCATGTCCGAATCGGCACTCGAACGCGATACTCGGCTTCGGTGATCGACCCTGGAGCGCACCGACGACAACCTCAAGCGGGCCACCCGACCCGACCGAGGGTGTCCTCGCGAGGTGACTCTCGGTCGGTCAGCACTGCTTGGCGGTGAAGACGGCTTGACCGTCAAGGCCGTGTGACCCGTGAACACGTGTGATTTGCCGACGCGGTGTGACCTGCGCCGCGGTGTGACCTGCGCCGCGGTGTGACCTGCGCCACTGTGTGACCTGCGCCACTGTGTGACCTGCGTCACTGTGCTCCGCCATGTCCGACCCGCGATGGGTGGATCGGGAAAGTGAGTTCAACGTGATTCTCATCTTCGGACTGTTGGTCTGCCTCGGCCTCGGTGGGGACGCCACCGTGGCCGATTCGACACTGAGCATCTCGGGACGAGTCTTCGATACGCAAGGGAATCCCGTTCCCGCCGCCATCGTGATCGGAGTGCCGGAGTTCATCGCGGAGGATGCGCCCATCGAGCGTCGGCTCGCCGCCCTCGTTCGGCTCCAGGATGTTCGTTCGCTTCCCGCGGTTCAGGCGGTGGCCGACCAGCGAGGGGCGTTCACGTTGGCGACGGGCACGGAAGTCTCCTATCGACTGATCGCACTGGCCGAGAGCCTCGCGCCGACGGTCGTTCGATTCGCGGACAATCCGTCGAGTGGACTTCGGATCGAGATGGCCGAAGGAGTTCCGACCATGGGGCGCGTCGTGTCCACGGACGGATCGCCGATCGCGGGCGCACGTGTCGCCGCGCGGTTCGCCTCCGGAGGATCGAGACTCGAGGAGGTGGACATCCTCGAGACCATCATCGCCGGTCTCCTCCCTCCGATCTGGGTCGGCACCTCGGACGAGGCCGGTCGCTTCCAGTGTCCGTTCGGCGACGGGTCGGTGAGGCTCTCGATCCGTGCCGGTGCGTCGGGGCACCGGGAGGCGACGGTCGAGCTCGCGGCGGGTGGTGAGGTGACGATCACCCTCGAGCCCGGTGTGCGATGGAGCGGGCGAGTTCTCGGAGCGGAGGGGAAGCCGGTCGAGGGGGCACTGGTCCGGCTCTCGGTCTTCACTCCCGCCCCTCAGCGGATCCATGACCCGCAGTGGGAGGTGCAGACCGACGCGAATGGCGCGTTCGAGTTCGATGGACTCGCGCCCGGCGACCATCGCATCGTGATCTCGCATCCCGGCTACGCCGCGTATCGACATCCGAGGATTCGTCCCGACGTCGCGCCATCGGTGTTTCGCCTGTCGCGAGGTCGACCCTTGGCGATCCAGGTCCAGGACGGCACCGGTGCCCCCGTGCCGGACGCCTGGGTCGAACTCACCGAGGAACGCGAGGTGGTCCACACCGCTCGCACGTCGACCGAAGGCTGGGCGAACTTCTCGACCGTCGCCACGGTCGGGCAACCCGCCCTCGAGGTCGTCGCGAAGGCCAGCGGATTCGTCGACTCGCGACCGCTTCGCTGGGACTACGATCCCGGTCGGCCGGCGAAGACCGTCGTTCTCCACACCGCCGTGCCCGTCGCGGGCGTGATCACCGACGAAGAGGGCTCCCCCCTGGCCGGAGCGGTCGTGTTCCTGCAGCAGCAGATCGGGGGGCTGGAGTCGCCCGTGGCCGGCACGAGTTCGTGCCGGACGGGATCTTCCGGCGAGTTTCGATTCACCGGAGCGGAGCCCGGTCAACGATACACGCTTCGGGCATCGAAGCCGGGGTTCCTCGAGAGCGCCTGCCCCGTGTTCGACGTCACGTTCCCCGGTGTGACCGATGTCCGACTCTCCCTCGAACGACCGCTCGCTCTGCGGGGGATCGTGGTCGACCCGTCGGGGAGTCCGATCGCGGGTGCCTCGGTCGGGATTCGCGACTCGTTGCTGGCGGACAGCGTCGAGCGCCTTCGCCGTCGATCGGAGACTCGTGCGGACGGCCGATTCGAGATCCCTGGCCTGCGCCCCGGACGAGTCCAACTTCTCGTCGACGCGCCGGGCTACCGTTACCGCGATGATCTGGTCTCGATGCTCGATCGATCCCGTCCGTCGGACCCGGTGCGATGCGTCCTCGAGCCGTCGGTTCAGCTGCGAGGTCGGGTCATCGACCTCGCTGGGGCGCCCTTGGCCGACGTCGCGGTGACGATTCTCGACACTTCGGAGGGTCTGCGACGGATCTCGGTGACCACCGATCGCGAAGGGCGCTTCGTCGCGGACGACCTCGGGGGTCAGCCGGTGACGGTCAAGGCAGAGAAGCCGGGCCACGGGTCGGTTCGCCTCGAGGAGGTGGAGCCCGGAGTGGTGGAGATCGAGCTTCAGCTCGGACGCGGTTGATCGGCGGCAGCCCCTCGAACCCGGTGGCCGGCGCGGCGCGAGTCGCCCGCGCTGGCCCCGGCAGCCGTCGTCGAACGGAATCGTCCTTCTGGGATAGCCTATTCTCGTTTCTGGGAATACTCTGGGGTCAGCTCTCCGATCTGGGACACGGACCGGTCGCATGGTCCTGCGGGCTCTCGACATCGGGCGCGGGTCGTGGGTGGTACGGGCATTGCCTTGCCCGCGGCCCGGGGCGCTCCGAGTCGGTGTGAGGTTCGGTTGAGCACGGAATCGCCCCATCCTCGAGAGATGCGAGACCGTCATGACCCTACGAGTTTTGGTTGTCGACGACGAGGAAACCGTCCGCGAGGAGCTCATCGAAGCGCTAGCGGACAGCGGGTACGAGGCGACCGGCGCTATCGACGGCCAGGAGGCTCTCGAGTCCGCTCTCGAGCAGTCCTTCGACGTCTGTATCACCGATATCAACATGCCCCGAATGAATGGGCTGGAGCTGGTCCGGCGGCTCGGCGAGACGAGTCCGGAGACCCTGTCGATGATCGTGACCGCTCAGGGGGACCTGAAGACGGCAGTGGAGGCGCTCCGCGTCGGCGCGGCCGACTATGTCCTGAAGCCTCTGATCTTCGAGGACATCCTCGCGAAGGTCGCGCGGCTTTCCGAACACCGCCGCCTCGTCATGGAGAACCGCAACCTGCGGCAGTCCATCCACGAGAACACGCGGACGCGCGCGAACCAGATGATCGGTGACAGCGCGTCGATGGTGGAGCTGCATCGGATGATCGCCAAGGTCGCCCCGACGCGCTCCAACGTTCTGATCCTCGGGGAGAGTGGCACCGGCAAGGAGCTGATCGCTCGGGCGATCCACGAGTCGAGCGATCGATCGAAGGCGCCACTGGTCCCGATCAACTGCGCCGCCATCCCGGAGACCTTGCTCGAGAGCGAGCTGTTCGGCCACGTGAAGGGCGCGTTCACCGGTGCGGACAGCAACAAGGAAGGTCTGCTGAAGACCGCCGGCGAGGGCACGATCTTCCTCGACGAGCTGGGGGACATGCCCTTGACCGTCCAGGCGAAGCTCCTGCGCGCGATCGAGAACCGCGAGATCCAGCCGGTCGGGTCGGTCCGTCGGATTCCTATCCACGCGCGGATCATCGCGGCGACCAACATGGACCTTCCGGAGAAGATCGCCGCTGAAGAGTTCCGCGAGGACCTCTACTACCGGATGGCGGTGGTCGAGATCCGCGTCCCTCCCCTGCGGGAGCGTCGGGAGGACATTCCCGCCCTGGTCCGGCACTTCGTGGAGAAGTACCGACTCGAGGTGGGGAGGCCCTGCGCGGGAGTCTCCGGGGATGCGATGCGTCTCCTGATGGGATACAGTTGGAAAGGGAACATCCGCGAGCTCGAGAACACGATCGAGCGAGCGATGATCCTGTTCGAGGGTGAGTGCATCGAGCCGTGCGACCTACCGGAAGTCGTTCGCGGGGCGAAGCCGATGGACGAGAGCGATTCGCTCGATCTCGCCGAAGCGACGTCGCGGTTCGAGTCCCAACACATCCACAAGGTTCTCGACGCCTGCGAAGGAGACAAACGCCAGGCCGCGAGGATCATGGGGATCAGCCTCTCGTCGCTGTATCGGAAGCTCGATCACGCGACGAGTCGCCGATGAAGAGAAAGAATGTGGGCCCAGCGGACCCTTCGGAGGTCGCCGAGGACACGGTCAGGCGGAAGCGGATGAAGAAATACCACCGGCAGCACTTCTGCCAGTGGGCGAACTTGCTCCCTGAGCCGTTGATCCTCGTCCGGCCCGTCGATGGCATGATCGTGTGTGTCAACGAGCGCGCCGAGAAGCTCCTGGGGCGCCCGCACGACGATCTCATCGCTCGCCCGATCATCGACATCCTGCACGAGCCACCCGACCGCGTTCACGACTACTTGCAGGCCTGCCTGCGCAGTGGCTCCCTCGTCACCGAGTCCCTGACTCTTCGTGAGCGGCTTCCGGTCGAGCCGGTGACCTTCCAGGGGA
>JAGQRC010001051.1 GCA_020425835.1 Planctomycetota bacterium
CGACGCGCAAGCGAGGGCCGCGACGGGCCGATATCGATGGGGTCGTCACTCGAGCCTCGGCGCGCGTCGCGTCGAGGTCGCCGAATGCTCGGGCACGGAGAACCTCGACGGGCTGCATCACGATGACCCTGCTCTCTCTCTGTGCAATCGTCCGGGACGAAGAGGCGCGAATCGCCGACTGCCTCGAGAGTGCGCGAACGGTCTGCGACGAGCTCGTCGTGGTGGACACCGGCTCGAAGGATCGGACCCCCGAGATCGCTCGCGACCGCGGCGCGATCGTCGTGCGCCACCCGTGGAAGGCGGACTTCTCCGAAGCTCGGAATCGAGCGCTCGACGCAGCGACCGGCGACTGGGTCCTCCAGCTCGACGCGGACGAGGTCCTGAGCCCGCGCGGCGCGCCGCTCGTTCGGGCCGCGGTCGAGTCGACCGAGGTCGCGGGATGGAACGTCGAGATCCGGAGCGCGCTCCCCTCGGGCGGAGTCGCCTCCCATCACTGCGTCCGACTCTTCCGACGATCACCGTCCCATCGCTATCGGGGCCGCATCCACGAGCTGCCGACGATCAGTGGACCGATCGCCGATGCATCGTTCTCGATCCTCCACTCCGGCTACGACCTGACTCCCGAACAGCAGCGACACAAGCAGGCGCGCAACCTCACGCTGCTGCAGGCCTGGATCGACGAGTCCCCGGACGACCCCGACGCGCACTTCCACCGGACGACGTCGCTCCTCGCGATGGGTCGCGACGAAGACGCGGCGAAGTCCGGCCGGCGAGCCGCCGAACTCTTCGCCGTGATGGGCGCACCGGCGTGCGAGGCGCTCGCCTGGGACCTGGTCGGCGTGGCAGAGTTGGGCCGCCGACGCTGGGCCGAAGCGGATGCGGCGCTCGAGCGCGCCCTCGAGCTCGAGCCCGACCTGGTCGATGCGCACTTCGATCGCGCTCGTCTCCTCGAGGCTCGGGGCGACGACCTCGGCGCGCTCCGCTCCTACGCGGAGTACTTCGCCGCCCGCGCTCGCTGGCGCGTGGCCGGCCGCACCGACCTCCTCCTGAGGACTCCCCACAGCGAGGCGGTCGCTCGTCGCAACATCGCCGTCCTCCGACGCCGAACCGCGTTCGCCGCCCGTTGAAACGGCGTCGGAGATCCGCGAAGATCGCCGCGAATCCGAGTCTCTCGCGATTCGATTCCGATTCACGGTTCGCTGACACGGGGAGTTCCAGATGCGCAAACCAGTCGCCCTGATCACCGGCGCCAACGGTGAGATCGGCCATGGGTTGGTCGACCGTCTCCACGATCGCAACGATCTCGACATCATCGCGATCGACCTGAGCCCGCTCGCCGCGGAGATCGAGCACAAGGTCGCGGCGACCGTGGTCGGGGACATCGTCGACCGGACGCTCTTCGAACGACTGGTCAGCGAGTTCGAGATCCACGAGATCTACCATCTTGCGGCCCTGCTCAGCACACGCGCCGAGTACACGCCGGCTCGGGCGCACCAGGTCAACGTCGACGGCACGTTGAACCTCCTGCAGCTCGCGCACGACCAGGCACAGTGGCACGGGAATCCGGTTCGGTTCCTCTTTCCCAGCTCGATCGCCGCGTACGGATTCCCGGATCGCGCCACGAAGGAGCGCCACGGTCGGGTGCGGGAGACCGAGTT
>JAGQRC010001052.1 GCA_020425835.1 Planctomycetota bacterium
CGACCGTGAAGGCTCGACTCGAGCACGGGCGACTCACCCTTCCGTTCGTGTCGGTCGAGAGCGACTCTCACCACTGGGAACTCGCGGGGGAAGTCTCCCGGGACGGGAGCCTGTCGCTCGAGGGGTTCCGAGCCGCCACCGCGCTCCTCGGATTTCGTCGCTATTCGGTCCCATTGTCGGGAACCGTGCCGATTGCGATTCGCGGGTCGTTCCCCCGGTGGGAGCTGTCACCGTGAGACACGACGGGACGCGTGCTGGGCCGATCCGCGTCCATTCCCGGGAACTCCACGGTCCGTCGACTCTTCACGACGGGATCTCTTGATCTCCAGTCGTCGGGGGTAGAATGGGCCGACGTGCCCGGAACGGGCGCGACTCGAGGGGTTGGCCGCCCTCGGTCGGGAATGCGATTCTCGGTCGCCTCGCGTCACCCGAGGAGCGCTCGGACTCCGAGCGCGGATCAAGTCCCCCCAGGAGAGTTCACCGTGCACACGAGTGCTTGGACTGCTCGCGCATGCTGGCGTCGTGATCCGTCCCTCCGAGTTCCGAGTTGGAGCTTGGGGTCCGCGTGGATCGGCGCCCTGTTCCTCCTGACCTCATCGGCGCTGAACGCCGCGGTGCTGACCGTTCCCCTCGATGCGCCATCGGTTCAAGCAGCGATCGAACTGGCTGCCCCCGGGGATGAGATTCTCGTGTCTCCTGGGATCTACCCCGGTGGCTTGGACTTCCTCGGCAAGGCGGTCGTGGTGCGTTCGTCCGGCGGGGCGCTGGTGACGACGATCGATGCCCAAGGGGCGGGCCCCGTGGTCCGATTCGACAACGGCGAGACCGAGTCGTCGGTCCTCGATGGTTTCACGCTGACCGGAGGCACCGGTGAGAACCTCGCTCCTGGCCTGACGACCGGTGGTGGGATCTTCGTCGTCGACGCGAGCCCCGACATCCGTCGCTGTCGCGTTCGAGCCAACACCGCGGACAACGGTGGTGGGGTCGCGATCTCCGGAACCTCGTCCGTCTCGTTCTTCCAGTGTGCCTTCGAGTTCAACGTGGCGATGTTCGCGGGGGGTGGAGTATCGGTCGAGGAGTCCGCGAGTCCGGAGTTCTTGGAGTGTGAGTTCACGAGCAACTCTGCGCTCACCGGAGGCGGCGCCTGGGCCCATCTCTCGCAGCCGACGTTTCGGGAATCGTTGTTCGTCGGCAACACGGCCGGGCTCGTCGGAGGCGCGATCTGCATGGTGAGCGCAACCACTCAGGTCCTCGGAACCCGCTTCGATCAGAACGGCGCCCAGAACGGTGGCGCGCTGCTCGTCGACGAGGCCGTCCTGACCTGTCGGCGTTCGACGTTCTTCCAGAACGGGGCGCAGGCGTTCGGCGCGGCGATTCGGGCGCAGGGGGCGTCCGACCTTCTGGTCCAGAACTGCACCCTTGCGCACAACTCCGCGATCCAGGGGGGTGGGGGTATCGACGTCAGCGATCCGGCCGTCACCGTGACGATTCACAACAGCGTGATCTTCTGGAACGGTCCCGACCAGCTGGAGCCCGATGTTCCGGCGAACGCCGAAGTCGACTACACCGCGATTCAGGGGGGGTACCCGACCGGGGAGGGCAACCACGGTCTCGACCCCTTGTTCGGAAGTGACGATGTTCCGGACGACGGTTCCGA
>JAGQRC010001053.1 GCA_020425835.1 Planctomycetota bacterium
CTCTGGCGCAGTCGGCGCGGGCGCGTCGGCGGAGACGAGTTCCAGTCGCCGGAGGAGCGGGCGCCATCGGGGCGGCCATGCGTCGATCGGATCGTGGAGCACGACGCGGTGAGGGGGGAGCCGAGTGCCCTCGTCGAGTCGGTCGAGCACTCGGTCGATGCGCTCCGAGAGACCCAATGGCAGGTCCGGCTCCAGAGTCTCGACGCGACCGAGATCCTCGACGAGACCATCGCCTTCGGAGGCGTTCGAGCCGGACCAGCCGGCGAGCGCGAGTTCGTC
Organism: Planctomycetota bacterium; assembly: GCA_020425835.1. The sequence continues at coordinate 280 of JAGQRC010001053.1, forward strand.
GCGACGCCGGAGGAGCACGGCGGCCGTGGCGAGCGGATCGAGCGCGAAGCTCTGCCGCGTGTGGGTCAGGTCGGCGCGCTCGAGTCGTTCGAGGTAGCGGAACGTCCGCTCGACTCGGCCGACCGGCGCGACCGGAGCACCGAGCTGCGTCTCGAGCCAGGTGAGCAGCACGGTGGGCCCGCCGCGCAAGACGTGGAGGCGGACGATCGCGGAGCGGGTCGTGTCCGGAGCGAAGGTCGGGGGCGACGAGCCCGCGAGGGCGAGGTGGAGGTGGAGCTCGAACGCGGACCGAACGGCGGTGGGGCTCGAGGGTCCGCGACTGCTCGGCGACACGATCGTCCTCTCGGTCGGAATGAGGGTTCGACGGGACACCGACGCTGCCGTTCGCCCGCTCCTGTCGTTCTAAGCGATCCCCGGCGGAGGAGCGATCGAAATCGACGAGCCCTCTCGACAGTCCCGGTTCTCGGGCGTAAACCACCGGAGGGTCCCCGAGCGAGGGGACGAGCGAAGGATCCATGGACACCACCGATCACACTGCGCTGATCTTCCTCGGTATCGCCGCGCTCGTGGTGCCCGCGATCGTCGTGATCCTCGTCGTCCGGCTTCGTCGCGAAGAGCGCCGCGGCGATGAGCGAGACATCGACGCGCTGCGCTGAACATCGCGACGCCATGAGAGAAGCCCTCCGATCCGCGGGCGCGGATCGGAGGGCTTCCTCGTTCGGGCAAGAGAGTCGGCGTCGCGCCGTCGTCACTACTTCTTGCGCTTGTACACCACCTCGACGACCTTGGTCTTGTCCGTGCCGATGTGGAGGTCGTGGACCTGGACGACGATCTCGTCGGCAGTACGGAAGATGTAGTCGTAGCGGACCGTCTTGTCGGTCTGTCCGGTCATCGGCTCGTCCATCGATCCCCAGAGCATCAGGCGCTTGCCGTCTTGGGTCAGGGTCCCCTCGGCGACGGAGAGAGTGGTCTCCAGGCTGCTGTGCCAACTCGCGACGTACTTCTGCTTGAAGTTGTCGTAGCCCATCATTCCGAACTGCTTCACCGGCATACCGAACATGTCGCCGTCGCCGTGCCAGTGGATCCACTTGCCCGGCACGGCCCACTCGAAGGTCGCGGTGCCCGTCGACTTCTGGGCGGGGCCGTCGGGGCCCGCCATGTAGATCGACATCTCCGTCTCCCAGTCTCCGATCAGACGATCGAACAGCTTGTGCCACCGGCTCGGCTTCATCGACTCCTGCCAGCGTTGCATCTGCTGCTGCACCTCTTCGGGGCTCGGCATCTTCATCACGAGATCCTCGCCGTCGGATCCATTCCTCTGCGGGAACGCGAAGAGGATCGAGACGCCGAGCACGATGGCGCTCACGGTGAGGAGA
>JAGQRC010001054.1 GCA_020425835.1 Planctomycetota bacterium
GGCCGCGCGGTGTTTCCTACTCGGGGCCGGGCCGTAGGGATGTTGGCTTCGGCGAGGGGGCTCGGGGCCGGCGCTGCTTCGCGTTGGGGCGCGGGTGCGTCGCCCATCGGTGTGGGCTCACCGCTACGCGAGCTCCGACGGGCCTCGTTCCTCGGTCATGTCGCGCTCGGCGCACGACCCGTCACTCTTCGCGAGCGATCGGTCAGATCCGATTCCGCGTCGCTCCGCATGCCGCTATCCTCCCGTCCCCATGGGTCGCGTGATCGTCATTCCCGCTCGGCTCCGGTCGGAGCGTTTGCCGCGCAAGCTGCTCCTGGACGAGAGCGGCTGGCCGTTGATCCGCCACACGGTCGAGCAGTGTCGCCGCGTTCCCGGAGTGGCGCGCGTGGTGGTCGCCGCGGACGGTGAGGAGATCGCCGATGCGGTGCGCCAGTTCGGGGGCGAGGTCGTCCTGACCGATCCGGAGTTGCGCACCGGCACGGATCGTGTCGCGGCCGCGTGCGCTGCGCTCGGTCTCGGAGTCGACGACCCGGGGGACGCGACCTGCGTGGTCAACGTTCAGGGCGACGAGCCGGAGATCGACCCGGCGCACGTCGACGCGCTCTTCGAGATGCTCGAGACCGCGGAGCCTTCCACGGGTCGCAGCGCCGTCGTCGCCACTCTGGCGACACCACGTCGGGACAGCGAGGGCTTCGCCGATCCCAACCGAGTCAAGGTCGTCACCGACGGTGCTGGCTTCGCCTTGTACTTTTCGCGCTCGGGCATTCCCTTCCCGCGCGGGGATTCCGTACCATGGCTCTGCCACGTGGGCATCTACGGCTTCCGGCCCGGGGCGCTCCACCGCTTCTCGCGGACCCCGCCAACGCCACTGGAGCGCACGGAGAAGTTGGAGCAGCTCCGCTTCCTGGAGTTGGGCTTGTCGATCCGGGTCGGCACGGTCGGTCGCGCCGCCCCCGGCATCGACACCTTTGAGGACTATCGGGCGTTCCTCGCGCGTTGCCGCTCCGAGAGCGCAGGGTGAGGCCCCGGACCCTCCTCGTCGAGTTTTGCAGTTCGGAACCCGAGTCATCGGCGGCCTCCGGACTCGTCCCCAGACGGGTCGAGGCCGGAGCCGGGTCGAGACATTGACGGAGTGATGCGATGACGAAGTACATCTTCGTGACCGGAGGCGTGGTTTCGAGCCTCGGCAAGGGCCTCACCTGCGGCGCGGTCGGGGCGCTCCTCGAGAGCCACGGACTCCGTGTGGTGATCCAGAAGTTCGACCCGTACATCAACGTCGACCCCGGCACCATGAGTCCCTACCAGCACGGAGAGGTCTACGTCACCCACGACGGCGCGGAGACCGATCTCGATCTGGGGCACTACGAGCGGTTCAGCCACGCGAAGCTCACGCGCCACTGCAACTACACGACGGGCAAGATCTACGACGCGGTCATTCGCCGCGAACGCCGGGGCGACTATCTCGGCAGCACCGTCCAGGTCATTCCGCACATCACCGACGAGATCAAGGACTGCGTGCGTCGGCTCGCGACGCCCGACGTCGATGTGGTGATCACCGAGATCGGCGGCACGGTCGGGGACATCGAGAGCCTACCGTTCCTCGAGGCGCTCCGGCAGTTCGCGCTCGACAACGGCCGGCGCAACTGTCTCTT
>JAGQRC010001055.1 GCA_020425835.1 Planctomycetota bacterium
GTGCTCTTCCGATCTTACATCTTCCCCTTCCTGTCGGAGTTCGACGAGGTCGAGATCCAGGGCCTCGAGTTCTCCGGCTCCCCGGACTTCCAGTTGATCATCGGGTACGACGACGACGACCCGTTCGAGTACCTGACGATCTCCGTCCCCGTGTTCGACACGGCGGCCGACCCGACTGCTCGATCTCGCTCCACTCTCCGCACGGCGCGTGTCCAACGGCACGCCCATGAAGAGCCGGTCCCGGTGGAATTCCTCGGCTCACCGCAACCGGACCTGTGGCTCGCTGCCAACGAGAGATACGTCATCGGGCTCAGCCGTAAGAACGCATCGACATCGGTGGGTGGCGACGATGAGGAAACCTTGTTGCTGCGGATCGCCGACGGCAAGACCGAGAGCGGCGGGGAACGGGACGTATTCCAGGGAGAGTTCCGCGTTCCGCGGAAGTACCTCGATCGAGGTTGTGTATCGATACGAGCGGAGGCGGCGGCGGCGAGCCCCGATTGGGGAGTTCGCTTGGAGCGCGTGCTGATCCGGGGTGTCGTCGACCACGCTCGCGTCGCCGCGGACTCCGACCGGAAGGGAACCAGTCTCTGACATGGCAGCCAGGCTCTGGATTCGTGAGGCGTCGGGACAGATTCGCGAGTATCCGCTCGACGCCGTCCTCGAGAACAGCGAGGAGGGTGTGGTGCTCGGTCGTGACGAGGGCGCCGACATCACTCTCGACGATCCCGCGGTCTCGCGATTTCACGCGCGGATCGTCCGCGACGACAACGGTTGGCGCGTCTTCGACCTCGGATCGAGCAACAAGACCTTCTTGAACGGTGACCCGGTGCGCGAGTCCCCGTTCGTGCCCGGAGACCAACTCGCGGTCGGCGACTGTGAACTCCACCTGATCGACGAAGTGGCGCGCATCCCGACCACGCCGACCAAGACCCAAGTTCTGAGCGCGTTGGCCGGAGAGCTCGAGAGCTCGGGACCCGGCGCGCACGCCGCCTCGGTCCTGCGATCGCTCTACGACTTGACCCCCGAGCTCGCTCGGACGCGGGATCCGGATGCGCTCCTCGACTCGGTACTCGTCTCGCTCGTCTCGAGCTTCTCCGCCGATCGCGGCGCGATCCTGTCCATCGAGGGCGAGTCGCTGCTGTGTCGCGCGGCGCACTCCCGTCAGGGTCAGTCGCTCCGTGGCTTCGTCCTGAGCCAAGCGATCTACCGCGAGATCGTCCAGAGTCGCGAGGCGGTGATCTCCGAGGACACGAGCGCGGACACCCGCTTCCAAGAACGACGGAGCATCGTCGGTGAGGAGATCCACTCCATCGTCGCCGCCCCCGTTCCTGCTCGGGACGGCATCGCGGGGATCCTCTACCTCGACCGACTCCAGGATGAACGCGGGCACGCCTTCGAGGCGCAGGATCTGTACGGCGTCGCGGTAGCGGCACGCATGCTCGGCACCGTGCTGAACGCCGGCGAGGAGATCCGCGGTCTCGAGGGCGAACGCAGCCAGTTGGTTCGCACGATCATCGAGACGCACCCGATCATCGGGAAGTCCGGCGCGATCCGTCGGGTCCGCGACTTCATCTCTCGCGCAGCCCCGACCGAGAGCACGGTGTTGATCCAGGGAGACACCGGCACCGGCAAGGAGCTGGTCGCCC
>JAGQRC010001056.1 GCA_020425835.1 Planctomycetota bacterium
CCGACCTATCGGTTGCGAGTGCACGCCTCCCAGAACTCCGGTGCTTCCGAGTCGAGGAGCGTGACGAGGTCCAGGTTGCGCGATGGAGCGAGTCGGTCCCTCCGGGTCGCGGCGCCGACTTCCTCGGCATGCTCGCGCCCGCCGCGCAACAGCCGGTCCCCGACGAGGCCCGTGACCCATGCGGACAAGACATCCTTCGCCCGGGCCTCGGACCGAGGGTGGCTCGGACGGCTCGAGCGGAGCGTCTCACCGTAGTTCTCTCGAAGAACCTCCGGCAAGGCGTCCGGGTCCGCGAGCATCCATGCCTCGATCGACGGGCAGGCGACGCACCGGAGGATGGGTGTCGTACCGAGGTCGACACGCGAACCCGCGCGAAGCCGCTCCCGCTTGCGTCTCGGGCCGAGCTTGCGTCCGTCGACACCCACCACCACGCCATTGTGGCCGGGTGCGAGCGCAAGATGGGAATCGAGGTGGTCGAAACTACAGCCATCCGTCTTCGTCAGTGTCCACTCCAACACCAAGTGGGCGCGCGCCGCCGAGACACCGAGCAGGCCGATGAGGAAGTCGGCCTGCGCGCGATCCTCGAATACGCCGAGGACGCGGATCTCACGCAAGGTCGCCCCGGACCACTCGCGCTCCGAAGCCACCGCTCCGCGCAGAGAGCTCCTCGCGAGCCTCCGCGCCGGCGAGGAGCGGCATGTTGGCTTGCGCCTCGAAGACACTCCGATCGGCAACGCGCCGACAGCGCACGCGATGCGCGTCCGGCAGCAGGTCGAGGACGGTTGCCGAGTGCGTGGTGAGGACGAACTGCAACCCGTTCCTCGCCGCACCGTCGAGCATCTCCAGCATCTCCGAGAGGCGCCCGGGATGGACGCCGTTCTCGGGTTCCTCGTACGCCACCGCCGACGGCGGGTCGGGAGTCTGCAGGATTCCGAGCAGGCAGAGGAGCCGGAGCGTACCCTCCGACAGGAGGGAAGCCGGGAAGACACCGCGACCCTCCTCGCGAACCCACAACTCCAGAAAGCCCTCCGAGCTGTCTTGGACCTCGACCCCCTCGAATCCGGGGATGAGCCTTCGGAGGTTGACCTCCAGATTGCGGAAGCGGGTCGGCTTGACTCGGCGAAGCCAATGGTAGAACGACGCCAGATGCTCGCCGTTCGGCCCCGGGTCTCGGGCTTCGATATCGCTGACCTCGGTGCGCATCCGGGTCGGCTCGATGTAATAGACCCCGATGGAGGCGAGCTCTCTCGCACACGCGACCAGATGCGGATGGTTCACCAGATCGTTGATCTCCTTGAGAAGCGTCCTGTCCCGAGGGAGCGGAAACGTCCGCGGATGCGATTGGCGTTCCAGCTTCACGCTCAGGTACTCCCGCTCCTTCCCATCCTCCCGGCGGATGTACGGGACGATCGTGGAGTGCGGCGTGCCGTCGGCGTTCAGCGCCATGAGCTGCTCGTCCTCGACCCGCAGGGTCCGGGCGTCCTGCTGGTGCGCAATGACCAGGCGATAGCGCATCCGGTGTCGTTGGACCCGAGTGTACGCGCGGGTCACATGCTCCCGGATCTCGCGTGCCTCGAGCTCCTCGTTGAGTCGATCCACGGTGCCTTGGCCGAGCTCGAGATCGACTTCGAAGGTCATGCGATGG
>JAGQRC010001057.1 GCA_020425835.1 Planctomycetota bacterium
CCCCCGAAGACCTTCGCGACGAGGCGCTCGCGCCGTCCGCCGTTCTTGAGGATCGCGTTGATCAGGGTCTCCATCGCGAAGTTGCCGTAGCGGTTGGCCTCGGAGTCGACCCGTGTCGACGAACCGGGACCGGAGGGCAACATGAAGTGGTTCATCCCACCCAGACCGCTGCGGGGATCGTGGATGCACGCGGCGATGCAGGATCCCAGCACCGTCGACAGGACCTCGTCGTGCGATGAGACGTAGCACTGTCCGGCGCCCACCTTCACCGAGAAGCGCTCGTGTCGCGAGTCCCAGACTCGCGAGGCTCCCTCGAAGCCAGGTAGAGTCGGCGGAGGACGGCGATCGTTCACGGCGGTCCTCCTCAGGCGATCCGACGAAACGCGGTTCGGGACAGACACTCGAAGCGAGTCGTCTTCCGGTAGAGCGACTCCGAGTGACCCAGGAACAGGGTTCCCCCGATCGGTAGCGCGTCGGCGAATCGGTCGACGATGCGGACCTGCATGCGGGGCTCGAAGTAGATCAACACGTTCCGACAGAAGATCACATCGAAGGGTCGATGGACCGACCACTCGTGGCTGAGGTTCATCTCGAAGTAACGCACCGAGGCCCGAAGATCGTCGGTCACGCGGACCCAGCCGCTGTTCGCTCCGACGCCCTTCCGGAACCAGCGGCGAAGTCGTTCCGGCGCGACATCCGCGATCGAGTCCTGCGAGTAGACGCCGCGACGAGCGATCTCGAGGACGCGTTGGTCGATGTCGCAGGCGTGGATCTGGATGCGTCGGTGCTCGAGCTGCGGAACCTGCTCGCGGGCGACCATGGCGATCGAGTACGGCTCCATCCCGGTGGAACAGCCGGCCGACCAGATGCGGATCGGCGAGGCGCGATCGGCCCGCTCCAGAATCGTCGGGAGGATCTCCTGCTCCAGCATCTCGAAGTGGTGGGGCTCGCGGAAGAAGTGCGTCAGGTTCGTGGTGATCGCGCTGATGAACTCGCGCAGCTCGACCTCGTGACCATCCTCCAGGGCCCGGATGTACGGGCCGAAACCGCCGAGCCCGAGGGCTCGCACGCGTTTGGCCAGGCGAGCGTGGAGCATCTCTCGCTTCTGAGCGGTGATCTCGATCCCCGTGTAGCGGCGAACGAGCCGTTGCACGCGGGCGAACTCGGAGGTGGACATCGGCGCGTAGTCGAGCGTGTTCATCCCGGGGGTGCTCCCCCCTGCGGAGCGAGATCACCCCAAGCGAGGAGTTCGCTGACGTCGAGGAGGTTGACCGTTCCGCCTTCCACGGAGGCGAGCCCGACGATCCCCGAGGCGAGATCCTCGCACAGTGCCGGCGCGGACCGAGCCTGCTCGGGCGAGACCGAGAGCACGTCGGAGACGATCTCCACCAGGAGCCCCACCAGACGGCCCGAGTTTCCACACCGAACGACCACGATCACCGAGCCCGGGCCGCCCGTTCGGGTCGAGAGGCCCAAGTGCCGAGCGAGGTCGACGATCGGGATGATCACTCCGCGGAGGTTCAGGACGCCGAGGAGCGCGGGCCCGGTGTTGGGCACGACAGTGAAACCCTCCCGTCCCCGGATCTCCTCGACGTCGAGGATCGGGACGCCATAGGTCTCGCCCCGAAGCTCGAAAGTCAG
>JAGQRC010001058.1 GCA_020425835.1 Planctomycetota bacterium
GGACCCGTTGCTGGAACGTTTCCGCTTCGGAGACACCGCTGTTCCTGGACTGGATCTTCGGAGACACCACGGCGCTTCTCCGCTTCTCCGCTTCTCCGTGTAGACCCACACTCCGTTTGGTTCACGAAAGATCGATCACGGTCGAGGAGCGGAACCTCTGCCGCGCGGCGCGGGCATTGTCGGCATCCGGACTCCCGTGGGCATTCGGACTTCGGCGTCCGTACGCGACAGGAGGCATCGATTCTGCCGCTCGCAGGTCGGTCTGTCCATTCCGTTTGAGACGCGATACCCTGCCCATCCACCGGGCACGAATCGAGAAGGGGACTCCCGTTGAGCGAGGACGAAGGTTGCCGCCGCGGCGCGCTCGTGAAGCGCGCTTCGACCCTTCTCGTCGCGGTCTGGTGCTGCCTCTCCGCGTCGTCGTGTCACTTCCTCCCTGAAACTCAGAGCTCGGCCGACGCCGCGCGAAGGGCCCCCGTCGAGCTTCCGACCGACGACCTCGCGGGTCCCCCTGCGCCCCCACCGACCCACCCGACCGCCCGCGCACGTCGTCTTCTCGAGACCGGGCCCGTGGACGGCATCGTGCTCGGGCTCTTCTCTCAGGATCCGAGTTTCGACTACACCGAGCTGCTGCTGGAGATCCGCGACACGGGCAGCCGCTGGGTCTCGCTGATGGTCAACAACTACCAAGAGCTCAACGACTCGACGACGGTCGGCGTACCCGACTCGCGAACCGCGCGACTCGAACGCGTGCGTTCGACCGTCCACACCGCCCGGGATCTCGGGTTCCACGTCCTGCTCTTTCCCATCCTGCTGTTGCAGAAGCCCGGCGAGAAGGACTGGCGCGGAACGATCGCACCCACCGACCACGCCGAGTGGCATCGTTCCTACCGGGAGATGCTCACCCGATACGCCCGGGTCGCCGAAGCGGAGGGCGTCGATCTCTTGAGCATCGGGAGCGAGTTCAACTCTTTGCAGGTCGATCGCGAGGAGTGGGCGGAGACCATCGCCCACGTTCGCCACTGCTATTCCGGCCCGATCACCTACTCGGCGAACTGGGACTCGCTGGAAACGGTGAGCTTCCTCCCGTTGCTCGATCTCGTCGGCATGACGACCTACTTCGGGCTCTCCGATGAAGATGATCCGAGCGTCGACACCATGGCGGAGCGCTGGGCCGGGATTCGCGGCGATCTCCAGGAGTGGAGGTTCGTGCACACGATTCCGCTCCTGTTCACCGAGGTCGGCTACCCATCCCAGAACGGCGCCAATCGGAATCCTTGGAACTACTTCCACTCCGAGACGCCGGACCTCGAAGAACAGCGCGATTGCTTCGAGGCGTTCTCGCGAGTCTGGATCGAGGATCCCCAACTCTCGGGCGTGCTCTTCTACAACTGGTTCGGTGAGGGTGGCGAGGAGGACACGGGCTACACCGTTCGCGGCAAGCCAGCCCTGGACCTCGTCGAGGCGTGGTTTCGACAACGCGATCCTCGACGGAGGGACGCGTCGGCTCGCGCCGGCTCCACCGTGGCTCCGGACTCGAACGCTCCCACCGATCGCTGAGACCGACCTCCCGAGTTCCTGCGCTGCGCTGACCCCGCTCCCCGATCGTGGCAGAATGAAGCCATCGACGTATCGGCGTCG
>JAGQRC010001059.1 GCA_020425835.1 Planctomycetota bacterium
GTTCGACGGGGTGGTGGAGGATTCTCCGCGAGGCTTGCCGTGCGCGTCGAGAGCAGAGGATCTCGATCTCGATCCTGAGCTCACGCATCCGGACTCGAACCGGCCGAGGAGTGATCTGAAACTCCCCGAGGATCTCGACCTCCAGCGTGAGATCGGCCGGGGCGGGATGGGAGTCGTCCACGAAGCGTGGGAAGCGAGCCTCGAGCGTCGGGTCGCTTTGAAGGCGCTTCGCAGCGATCGTGCGAGCGATGACCCGAGCTTCCGACGGCGCTTCATCGGCGAGGCCCGAATCACGGGTCAGCTGGATCACCCCGGCGTGGTCCCCGTCTACTCCCTGTACGATCGCGGGGATGGGGATTGCCCGTACTTCACGATGCGAAGGGTCTGCGGCGAGGACTTCCAAAAAGTGATCGAGTGGGTGCGAGATCCGGAGAGCGACTGGACGCTCCCTCGTGCGCTCGGAGTGTTGGTGCGGGTTGGCGAGACGCTAGCATACGCCCACAGTCGCGGGGTCTTCCACCGCGACATCAAGCCGGCGAACATCATGGTCGGAGCCTACGGCGAGGTCTACGTCGTCGATTGGGGGCTCGCGGCGATCGATGGGCTACCGCAACCCCCGGAACATGAATCTCCGGTGATCGTCGACCGCGCGACAAGGGATGCACTGACGCTTCCCGGCGGCTTCGTCGGAACGCCGGCTTTCACGGCGCCGGAGCGCGCCACCGGCGAGAGTTCAGGAGCCTCGGTCGCTGCCGAGGTCTACTCCCTCGGAGCGACACTCTACACGGTCCTGACGGGCAGCCCTCCCTATCCGACCGATGGCAGTGCCGCCGAGACTCTCGCTCTGGTGGCGGAGTCGGCTCCCCCCGACGTGGAGTCAGTCACGGCGGAGGCGCCCGCGGAACTCATCGCGATCTGTCGTTGCGCAATGTCTCGAGACCCCGCTCAGCGGTACGGGGCGCTCGAGGCACTCACCGAGGATCTGCGCGCATTCCTCGAGGGGCGTGTCGTCCAAGCGCATCGCACCGGCGCGGTCACCGAACTCCGCAAGTGGATCGGCCGCAACCGTGGATTCGCCGCCTCCCTCGCTGTCGCGGCGCTGGCGATCCTGGGTGGGATCAGCCTCTACGCCGTGAGCGAGTCCCGTGCTCGTCGACGCGCCGAGCGCGATCAGCAGGAAATCTCCCACCGTCAGCAGGAGCTCGAGCGCAAGGCCTGGGTCGCTTCCCTGAACGAAGCGTCTGCGCTCATCGGTCTCGAGCAGTTGCCTCAGGCGCGACGGAAACTCGAAGCCTGTCCCCCCGACCTCCGAGGCTGGGGCTCGCGAATGCTCCTGAAGCAGACGGACAGCAGCATCGATCACTGGATCGGGCACGAGCAGGACATCGACGAGATCCGAGAAAGCCCGGACGGACGACTCTGGGTCCTGGCGGGGGAGAGCCTCCGAGTGTGGGCCGTCGATCGAAGCGGGTTCACCGAGTTCGATCCCACGACGCTCGGGGCGGACCGCGGCCAGCCTTGTGCCATCGACATCCGAGGCGAAACCGTCGCCCTGGGATTGACGAGTGGCGAGGTTTGCGTCGGCCAACACGACGATCCGAGTTCCTTTCGACGGATCGGTCGAGCCTCGGGA
>JAGQRC010001060.1 GCA_020425835.1 Planctomycetota bacterium
TCGGATCACCTGGACCCCCGGCGCCGATCAGTCCGGGTTCCGCGACGTGGAGGTGGTCGCCACCGATGGCGACGGTCACACCTCCCCCCCGCACAGCTTCACGATCGACGTCGAGGAGGTGATCGACGTCTCCCCGGTCTTCACTTCGACGCCCGACGATCGGGCGCGGGCCGGGGAGCCCTATCAGTACGCCGCGCTCGTCGACGATGCCGACGGGGATCCGATCGACTTCTCCCTCGACGTCGCGCCGGGCGGCATGGCGATCGACTCGGTATCCGGAGTCGTCACCTGGTCACCGACCGCGGGTGACGTCGGCGGCCACACCGTCGTCATTCGCGCCGACGACCGACGGGGCGGGATCGCGACCCAGGACTACGCACTCTGGGTCGTTCTCCGACGACCGGACATCGACGCTCCGGTGGTCACGCTCACCGGACCGGCGCAGATATCGGTCGGCGTCGGGGCGGTCTTCGCCGTGACCAGCATCGATGACACCGCGGTCGTCGCGACGGAGCTCGTCGTGGCCGGGCCACCGGAGATCTCGATCCCGCTCGACGCGAGCGGTGGCGGCACGCACATCTTCGCGACGACCGGAGTCGCGACGCTCGTCGCTCGCGCCGCGGATGCCGCGGGGCACGTCGGCAGCGCGACGATCCCGGTCATCGTCGTCGACCCTGCCGCGGCGACACCGGTGACGGTCGACATCGCATCGCCGTTGGACGACGCTTCGATCGACGATGCGACGGAGGTCGTGGTGACGGTCGACGGACCCGATCTCGCGTGGCATCGACTGGAGTTGGTCGAGCATGGCGAGATGGAACCGGTCCTCGTGACCTCGGGGAGCGCGCCGCTGATCGCACAGGCGGCAGCGACCATCGATCCGACGACGCTCGCCAACGGGATCTACACGTTGCGACTCTCCGCGTGGAATCTCGCGGGACAGTCGTTCACGACCGAGCGCGTGGTGTCGATCGACACCGCCGGACGGAAGCCCGGCGCCTTTCGATTCGCGCTCCTCGATGCGGATGTCTCGCTCGGCACCGTGCCGATCCGGATCGTGCGCTCGTACGACAGCACCGACCGCTCGCCGGGCGACTTCGGGATCGGGTGGCGTCTCGCGCTCGGTGGTCCGAAACTCGTCGAGAATCGACGCGTCGCCGATCACTGGTTGCAAGCGGTGACCGGCACGGGAACCGGCGGCGCGCCGCTCTACGGCATCATCCCGACGCGACCACACACCGCCACGGTCTACCTCTCCCCCGATGAGTTCCATCGCTTCGAAGCGTCGGTGCAACCGGAGGACGATCCCTTCCTGATCGTCGGCCTGGATGGCATCGACTGGTCGGCCCAACCGGGAAGCCTCGGGTCGCTGGCTCCGTCGACGCAACCCTCGCTGATCGACCCGCCCGGACAGACGGGACCGGTTGCGCTCCGGGATGCCGACTCGAGCGTCTACGATCCCGCGGTCTACACCTACACGACGGTCACCGGCATCGCGCTCGAGTTCACCGAGATCGAGCCGGCGAGCTTGGTCCACCGGCTCTCGCGGATCACCGACCGCTCCGGCAATTCGATCGACATCGGCCCCACGGGCATCGTCGCCTCCACCGGACCCAGTGTGCTCA
>JAGQRC010000104.1 GCA_020425835.1 Planctomycetota bacterium
CCGATGATCACCGGTATCCCGCTGGTATCGGCATCCAGCGCACGGAGTGTGGAGATCAGGAACTCGAACGCGGTCTCGATCTTGTTCCATCGATTCATCGGGTCGAGGAACTCGGGGGAAGTCACGATCGTCTCGACGACGGCGCGAAGGTCTCCATCCGTCGCCAACCAAGTGGCGAGTGCCGACGCGACGAGCGCAGTCGGGGGATCGTCGCTGACGAGCTTCTGAATGAGTTTTCGTGACACGAACTCGGCGGTTTGCGGCAGCGTCGCCAGGTGCTGCAGGACTTCGAACCCATCGAGGATTCCCTCGGGGCTCAGGTATGCGCGCGAGGGAACGTCGAGTTCGTAGAAAGTCCCGGCGAAGATCGACTTCGCACCGTAGTCGTGGTCGAGCGGCGAGAAGTGAAAGGCCCACACACCGGTCGGATCGTCGAAGGCCACGGGAGGGGCGAGAGGGTCCTGGGCATCTGCGGGTGCCTTCTTGCGTACGGTCCAACCGGTGAAGCAGCGCGCGATCTCCTCGATGTCGACCTGTGTGTACCCGTTGTCCACTCCCATGGTGTGCAGTTCGACGAGTTCACGGGCGTAGTTCTCGTTCGGTGCGGCGACGGTATTGGCCGCGCCGTCCAGATAGACGAGCATCGGTCGTCCCGCAGCGCTCGCAATCAGTAGGTTCTCGAAGCTGCCGAGAGCACCAGCACGGAAGATCGCGTTCTCCAGCCACTCCCAGCTCGTTCCCTCGGCGAGAGCCTCTTCCGGCGTATAGAGCGGACCGCTCCCGAAGTCGAGGCTCTGTAGGACTCCGACGATCTTGACGAGGTCGGTGTTGAAGTGGTTCTCCCAGAAGTCGGTCAACGCCTCGCGCAATTGATTCCGACTGTAGAGCGCCATGTCGATCTGCCAGAGGAGAAGTGAGACGAAGTCGTTCTGTGGAGTCAGCGCGGACAGTCGACTGTTGAGCTCGACGTTGTCGAGCTCGAGGTCCAGTTCGGGGTGGAGTTGCTCCTCGATGTACTCGGCATGTCCGATCGACACGACATGCGCCAGTCGTTCGGGTGTTGGCCCGTATCCGAGTCGTCGGAGGACATGGGCCGCGAGCTCCGCCGTCGTCTGGTTCGAGCACGGAGCGTACTCGTTGCAGGAGAGCACCGAATCGAGTGTGGGGTCCGGGCCGCAACCGGAGAGGACCGAGGGAGGCGGGGGCGGAGGCGCGGAGCCGAACAGGTAGTGCAGCAGGGAGATCGCATCCGCGAGATCGATCTCCTCGTCATCGTTGGCGTCTGCCGCGTCGTCGCACGGGAGGGGAGCACCACCGCTGAACAGGTATCCGAGGAGGAAGATCGGATCCGCCACCTGGACCGCGCCGTCCTGATTGGCGTCCCCACGGACGAAGTGCCGATGGAGTTCTGGCGGCTGAGCGTCGACCCGTCCGATCGTCAGCATCGAGAACAGGGTCATGAGCACGATCGCGAGCTGCCGAGGCCGTGAGTCGTCGGGGTCCGGAGGGAGTGAGGCCATGGTCGAGGTCCTCCTTGTCGTGGTTCTCATTGCTGCGATGCGCGTCGCCTCGCGCTCCAATGTTCGTAATCTCAATCGAGCCCGGTGTTCCGAGGCAAGCCCTGTTCCTCGGCGCGGCGGCGGCCGGTGCCATCCGCTCAACCTCCTATCATGGCTTCGGTTCGAGGACTCGGTCTCTCAGGGGCGCGACGAACCGCGTCGCGCGCGGCTGTGGTCTTTCGTTCGACCGAATGAACGCCGTGTGCAACGGGACCCAGCGACCGGGTCGAGAAAGCGTAAGACCGAGATTCAATGCGGCACCGAAAAAACCCCAACGTTCTCGTTGCTCACACGGTATCTTCTGGGATCGCTCCAAACCGAGGTGTCTCGGGATCGTCGTTGACAGGCGACTTTCCGAGCTGGAGCGCTACCCGGTTCCCGAGGGCTTACGGAAGACATTCAGATTCGTGCTCGCGTCGTGGACGCGTCGAACATCGATGCTCTTCGTCGGGAACCACTCGTGATGCACCGTCGCCATGGCGGCGGTCGACCCATTCCCAGCGCATGCTGATACCGAGGGAGGTGAGATGCGCAACGTTGTCCTCTGGGCGTCGGTGATCGTACTGTCCGCGTCGCCGATCGTTTTCGGGCAAGGGGCCGGCACGACGACTGGCCCCAACGTCATCGTCGGTGATCTTCCTAGTGTGCAGTCGTACGGCTCCGTCGGGGCGATTGCGGCCTTCTCGGTCGGAACGACCTCGTGCAACATCGGCGACCAGTCGGTGTCGTGGGTGGCCTCGACCAACCAGCACCCGGTGATCGGTCAGAACATGTACCGCCTCAAGGGCGGGGTCATGGAGCAGATCGGGCAGAGCTGGCTGAAGCACGGCTTCGCCGCCCTCAGTGGTAGCGTCTGCGGAACGTGCATGGGTCCCGGCGGGAGTCAGCTCTCGCCTGGCTGTTCGGACCCGTACGGCGCTGGCCTCAACGGCAACCAGTCGGGCCTGGGCCCTCGGTCCCAGGTCAACCCGACCACCACCTTCTTCCCGTACCCCTGGTCGGCTCCGTCCGCTCCCGCCACCATCGGCCGGCGGTTGCAGGTCATGCACAGTGATCTGAGCTCTTCGCTCAACCCGGGTGCCCAGTACTTCGTCACCGGGCACTATATTGCCCCGGGCGAGCAGGCCTTTCCCGGCAACGACGACAACAACTCGTCGTGGCGTCCGATCACCGTCTCGCCGAGCGGTGCGAGCTACAACATTTCGTTGACGGGTTCGACGACTCGGCAAGAGACCGCGCTCGACGCCTGGCAGAATTTCAACCCCGATGTCCAGCTTCAGGATGTCCATGTCGACGGCTATATCCAGCTCGCCACTCGGGTGATCGATCTCGGCGGTGGGATGTGGCAGTACGAGTACGCCCTCTACAACATGAACTCCGACCGAGCCGTGCGCGGATGGACGGTGAACCTGAATCCGGGGACCACGGTGACCTCGACCGGATTCCACGCGGTGTTCTCGCACAGCGGCGAGCCCTACTCGAACTCGGCGTGGACTCCGACGGTGTCGGCGTCCCAGGTCCAGTGGCAGACGGACTCGTTCGCCACCGACCCGAACGCCAACGCGATTCACTGGGACACCCAATACAACTTCCGCTTCGTTGCTCTCTCGGAGCCGGTCACCGGAACCGCGACGATCGAGATGTTCAAGCCGGGGACCCCGACGACGGTGACGGTCAACGTCCCGGTGCCGCTGGGCAACGGCGTTCCCGCCGTGACCGACCTGACTTGTGACCAAGTGGGCACCGGCGTCCAACTCGGCTGGATGAATGCCGACACCTACTCGGCGATCGAGATCACCCGTGACGGGTCCTTGATCGCGACTCTGAGCGGCTCCGCAACGAGCTACCTCGATGACCCGGTTGCCGTGGGCCCTCACACCTACGGCGTGACCGCCTTCTCGGGTGGCGATGGCTCCTTCTCGCCGACTTGTGCGGTCGACGTGACTCCGCCACCGATCGAGTTCGAGATCGAAGCAGCGGATGCGACCATCTCCTACAACCCGACGACGGGGGTCGGCTCGGGTACCATGACGTTGAGGGTGAACGAGCTTCCGTCCAGCCCCGGTGCCCCGAACCCGGTTTCGGGTTGGTCGATGGCCGCGAGCTTCGATTCCAGCCTCGTGACTCCGACGTCGTTCGACGCCACTCCCGACACGAGCTCGGTCTCGTTCTTCCAGGGCTCGATCTGGGCCGACGGCATCACTGTCGGCGTGATCGTGGACTTCATGGGTGGATTCTTGTCTGCCCTGCCGTCGCTCGACGCGGCGATCGTCCATTTCGACTCCAACGCATCGACGATGGCTGGAGATGTCGACGGTGAGACGACCGCGATCACGTTCGTCGACGGCGTCTACGGCAACCCGGGCGCGGAGCTGGACAACATCGTGACCGTTGGTGTCGAGGCCTACTTCCCGATCCTCAACGACGGCGTGATCACTCTGATCCCGGGCTCCGCCGAAGTCTTCGTGCGTGGCGACACGAACGATGACGGCCAGGTCAACATCGCCGATGCGGTGTTCGTCCTGGATGAGCTGTTCTCCGGCGGACCAGCGAGCGTCTGCGACGACGCGAGCGACGTGAACGACGATGGGGGCCGCGACATTGCGGACGCCGTGTTTGCGCTCAGCTACCTGTTCTCGGGTGGCCCGGCGCCGGCGGCTCCGTTCCCGAGCTGCGGCCCGGACGGCACCGACACCGACTCGCTCGACTGCGCGTCGTTCTCCAGCTGTCCGTAGACTCCGTCGGAACAGGAGAAGTGGGACGCGGGCGGAGCGGCACAACGCTTCGCCCGCGTTCTTGTCATCCGGGTCGGGTGCGGCGATGGGATCGGTGGGCTGACAAGGAGTGCGAAGCCTCCCGCATCGGAGTCTCGACAGTGCCGTCGATCATCCGGTCAGTGACGAGCGCCGGGGCGCGGGGCGACTCGGGATCTGACTACCAGACGGAGATCATGTCGAGCGGCCAGAGACGCAAGAACACCTCGCCCTTGATCGCATCGATCGGGACGATGCCGAAGTGTCGACTGTCCTGGCTGGCCGGGCGGTTGTCGCCGAGCACGAAGACGTGCCCCGGTGGGATCACGCGATGGGAGACTTGGCTCGAGTAGCGTCCGAGGTCGCGCCGCGCGTAGAGCTCTTCGAGCTTCTCGCCGTTGAGGTAGACGACGCCATGATCGATCTCGAGCTCGTCGCCGGGGAGCGCGATCACTCGCTTGATCAAATTCTTGTTGGGGTCGTTGGGAGACGTGAAGATGATCATGTCCCCGTGATCGAGACTCAGCGGCAGCTTGTGGATCACGACTCGCTCACCGTTGTGGAGAGTCGGCTCCATGGACTGGCCACTGATCGCGTACACCTGGGTGACGAAAACGTGGAGGCCCAGAGCGAGCAGGACGCCGAGCACGAGCACGGTGAGCGTTTCGACGACGAACGACGAACCGCGCTTCTTCTCCGGCTCCTGCGGCTCTTCCGGACCCTGGCCGAGCGTCGCGAGCTGGTGGTGCATGATCTGGGCGGCGAGCGGGATCTGAGGCGATCCCAGGGCCCCGGAGTCCGACGGTCCCCGGAAGTAGTACTCGCGCTCTCTGGTCATGCCCTCACCTTTCCGTGGGTCGGAAGGCGACATTCTACCACTGGAGTGCGGGACCACCACGCCCCCACACAAACACCACACCGACGAGGAGAAACGACTTCTCGCGCCATTCGTTCGTCGACTGGGCTCGGGAGCGGTCCGCCTGCGACTCGGAGCGCGACGTCCGGTCTCGCCGGCACCACGACCGACGGACTCTCGGCTCGAGCACCGCTTCTCGACGCGGCTAATGTTTGAAGTGCCGCTCCTTCGTCAGGACCATCGCGACTCGCGCCGCATTCGCGGCCGCGATCACATCCGCGTCGCGGCGGGAACCTCCCGGTTGGATGACCGCCGTCACACCCGCCTCGGCGGCCGTCTCCACGCCGTCCGGGAAGGGAAAGAACGCGTCCGAAGCGGCGACCGCCCCGCGAGCGCGATCTCCCGCCTTGCGACATGCGATGTGGACCGAGTCCACGCGACTCGGCTGCCCAGCTCCCGCGCCGACGACGGCTCGGTTCCTCGCCAGTAGGATCCCGTTGGATCGAACCGACGGGATTACTCTCCAGCCGAACAGCAGGTCTCTCCACTCCTCGTCGGTGGGGGAGCGATCGGTCACGACCTCGTACTCCGAACGGTCGACCGAGAAGTGGTCGCGATCCTGGATCAGGACTCCGCCGGGGATCGACCGGATCTCCGTTCGCGGGACCGAGCCCGTCGCGACCGATCCACCGGTGAGGATGCGGCAGCTCTTGCCCCACTTCGCTCCGTTTCGGATCGCCTCCTCCGCGCCGGGGAGGAGCTCGGGGCAGTGGATCACCTCGAAGAAGAGCTCGGGTGTGGAGATCCTCGCCGCGAGCCGTGCGTCCAGCGGCTCGGTCAGCGCCAGGATCCCCCCGAACGCGCTCAGCGGGTCTCCGGCGAGCGCGGCCTCGAAGGCGTCGTGAAGACTCTCCCGCTCGGCTGCCCCGCAAGGGAGGCAGTGCTTGACCACCACTGCGCCGGGTCCGTCGAGGGAGCGAGCGCATTCGATGGCCGCTGCGACATCGAGCAGGTTGTTGTACGAGATCCCCTTGGATCCCTCGCTCAGCTGCGCCGCGGGCAACGCGAAGTCATCCCCGTCGGACCGGGAATACCAAGCCGCCCGTTGATGAGGGTTCTCGCCGTAGCGAAGCTCGCCCACCCGGCTCCACTGTTCGGTCCAGACCTTCGGGAAGTCACCGTCGGACCGACGTCCGAGCCAATTCGAGATCGCTGCGTCGTAGGCAGCGGTCCTTCGGAAAGCAGTCAGTGCGAGACTGCGCCGAGTGTCGAGTGACAACGAGCCATCCCGCTCCCGGAGCTCTGCGGCGATGGCGTCGTACTGCGAGGGGTCGACGATGACCGCCACATCGGCGTGGTTCTTCGCCGCGGCGCGGATCATCGCGGGGCCACCGATGTCGATCTCCTCGATCGCCTCCTCGAAGGAGACACCTTCGGCCGTTCTGCGCTCGAACGGATACAGATTGACGACGACGAGATCGATCGGGGGAATGCGGTGCTCGTCGAGCGCCGCGAGGTGATCGGGGAGGTCTCGTCGGGCCAGAATGCCACCGTGGATCCGGGGATGCAGAGTCTTGACCCTGCCCCCGAGCATCTCGGGGAACTCGGTGATCTCTGCGACTTCCCGAACGGGAAGACCGGCCGTGCGCAGAGTCTTCGCCGTGCCTCCGGTGGAGACCAGCTCGACTCCTCGTTCGACGAGTTGTCCCGCGAACTCCGCGATTCCCGACTTGTCCGAAACGGCGAGCAGTGCGCGCTCGATCTTCCTCATGAAGTCCTTCGATCGACGAAAAGGCTGTTACCCGGGATCGCCTTGGCCTGCTTCTTGACCTCGGCGGCAACCTGGGCGACTTTTCGAAGATCGTCCATCCCCTGGCGGAGAGTGGTCAGGACACCGATCGACACGGACAACAGCTCGAATTTCTCGAGCTGGCCGGACCGGTTGTGGGCTTCGTAGTAGCCCCGTTGCCATTCGTCGGGACTGTATAGCAGCTCCGTCGCCTCTGTAAACCTCTGGTCGAGGTACTCGGCCAAGCCTTCGACGGCGTCGATGGGGAGGATCACGACGAAATCGTCGCCTCCGACGTGTCCGAGGAACACCTGGCCCGGTTCGAACCGGCAGGCGTAGGCGCGCAGGATGTCGGCCAGCAGCTCGATGACGTGATCGCCGCGGTCGAATCCCTGGTAATCGTTGAAAGCCTTGAAGTGATCGAGGTCGACGTACGCGATCGCCACCGGATCGTGATCGTGGATCCGCTTGGTGATCTCACTCTTCAGCATCAGGTTGCCGGGGAGGCGCGTCAGCGGATTGACATCCCGTGCGCGCTTCTGGCGAAGGTATATCGACGAGACGCGGGCCTTGAGCTCGTTGACCGAGAATGGCTTCTTGAGGAAGTCGTCGACACCGTACTCGAACGACTCGAACAGCGTCTCGCTGTCGCCGTCCGAGGTCAGCATCATGATCGGGATCCCCGCTCCCACGAAGCTCGCCCGAGCGCGGCGGAGGAGCTCGAAGCCATCGACCTTCGGCATGTGGAGATCGGTGATCATGAAGTCGGGCTGCTCGGTGTGCAGCTTCTCGAGCGCGTCCGCGCCGTTCTCCGCTTGGAGCACGGTCGAGTCTCTCTGGAACGCGGTGGCCAGGATCCGTCGGATGCTGGGGTCGTCATCCACGACGAGAATACGGCTCGGCAACTCGAGCTCTCGTCGACTGCCGCGCTTGGGCGAAGTTGCGCTGGACGCTGTTTCGATCAACGCGGTACCGTGCCCATCCCCATGTCGGCGTCCATCCCATTCGTTGCCGCCACGCTGGGAGCGTCCGACCGAACACCGCCCCAGCTGCAGCGCCCTTCCGTGATATCGACCCGACCGGGGTGTCATCCTCAGCCGTGAGTCGGATCTTGCAGCGCACGCCGACGAAACCGTATCGGCCGCAAGGGGCTTTCTCGGTAGAGTGCCCGTATGACCTCTGCACGACCGGCCCCCTCTCCCCGTCCCGGAGCCCGACGACTGGAAGTCGACCCATCGACGGGAGATCTGAAGATCGTCTTCCCGTACGACCCGGATCTCCTGCCGGTGGTCCGTGCGCTGCCCGGTCGACGTTGGAGACCGGAGGGGCGTTATTGGAGCGTGGGAGCGGAGAATGCGGACAGCGCGGCACGGACCCTGTTGGAGTACGGGTTCGAAGCGTCGACCGAGCTACGCGAGCGCCTCGGCGGCTCACCTCCCGCGCCGGCAGACAGCTCGGTGCGGCGTGAGGACGACGAGGCGTCGGACTCAGAGAGGGTGGGTCGCGGCTTGATTCCCGCGCTCCCCCGTCGTTACGAGGCCACCGCTCGTGACACCGAGTCGGAGGTCCACGAGGAGACGGAAGGGCGCCCCCAGAGCCTGAGCGTCAGCCACCTCAACGAATGGGTTCGCGCGAAGCTCCTGCAGTC
>JAGQRC010001061.1 GCA_020425835.1 Planctomycetota bacterium
GGCTCCCGATGTATCTCGAGTGGTGGAACGACATGGGGCCGGCGGGCTTCCAGACGAAGGACATCTACCTTCGCACCGCGATCTCCGTCGAGGCCGGCGGATGGGCCAACTTCGACTACATCCAAATGCCGAGCTACCGTTGGGGGATCTTCCTCGCCCCCCACCCGGAGGATCGAGTGATCCCGTTCGGGGACCACTTCGGTCAACCCGCGTGGCAGGACATTCCGGGCGAGTACCGAGGCAACCTGCGACGCATCATCGTGACCCAAGCGGACACCGAGCCGGCCTCCGTCGAGCAGCAGCGGTTCCTCGGCAACATCGCGCCATCGCTCTACGACATGAGGAACCTGTTCCAAGTGAACGTCGAGGAGGGTCGCCACCTCTGGGCCATGGTCTACCTGCTCTTCCGCTACTTCGGTCGCGACGGACGGGACGAGGCGGAGGAGCTGCTGGGACGACGCTCGGGGGACGAGGACAAGCCGCGGATCCTCAACGCGTTCAACAACCCGTGCGACCACTGGCTGAGTTTCTTCGCGTTCACCCACTTCATGGACCGCGACGGGAAGTACCAGCTCGCGAGCCTGTCGGAGTCCGGCTTCGATCCGCTGTCGCGCACCTGTGAGTTCATGCTCACCGAGGAAGCGCACCACCTCTTCGTCGGCGAGACCGGCCTCGACCGGATCGTCCGTCGCAGCGCCGAGCTGACGAAGGAGACCGACGGCGATCCGCGGAAAGTGGGCGGCATCGACCTCGACCTGATCCAGCGGACGATCAACTACTGGTACAGCTCCTCGCTCGACCTGTTCGGGGGCGAGATCTCGTCCAATGCGGCGAACTACTTCGGCGAAGGGCTCAAGGGTCGCTTCAAGGAGACCTCGAAGTACGAGGACCACGTCGCCAAAGAGGGCGTCAAGGTCGTGCCGGTGGTCAAGGACGGAAGCGTCGTCGAGGAAGAGGTCCCCTACCGCAACGCGGTCAACGAGGTCCTTCGCGACGAGTACATCGCGGACTGCGAGCGCGCCCTCAGGAAGTGGAACAAGACCCTGGAGAAGGTCGGTGTGGAGACCGAGCTGAAGCTCCCGAGCCGGCGCTTCCACCGGTTCCAGGGCATCTACTCCGACAACTACTTCGACCCCGAAGGCAACATCGTCACCAAGGAGACGTTCGAGGCCAACGTCCCGAACTGGCTCCTGACCACCGACGACAACGCCTACCTCGAGTCGATCATGCACCAGGTGGTCGAGCCCGGCAAAATGGCGAACTGGATCGCCGCCCCGACCCGGGGCATCAACGGAAAGCCGATCGAGTTCGAGTACGTTCGCATGTGATCCACGCGGACTCAGGATCGCGGGCGCGAAGGGCCTCGGCTCTTCGCGCCCGCGCTCGTTTCGAACGACCGATAAGCCGACGCCGCTTCCGCTTCCGCCGACGACGTCAAGCCGCCCGCCGGGCGGAGTCGATACCGAGAGGAGACTCCCGCATCGCCGCGGGATCCTCGCCATCGGGATCGGAGTCGCATGCGCGTCGAACAGTTCACCATCCACCCCGATCAGCCCCGTCTCGAGACGGCGCCCCATCCGCAATCGCAATGCGTCCTGGTGTTCGGTGCACGAGACCTCT
>JAGQRC010001062.1 GCA_020425835.1 Planctomycetota bacterium
GGTGTTTCCCGAGGGCGTACCCGAGATCCCCCTTGCGCATCAGGACGAGCGGGATCCCCGCCTGCGGTCGCCGGGCCTCGTCGAGAACGATCCCTTCGATCGAGTACCCCACAGGGAGAGGAATCACCAATGCCGCAACGGGATCGCCGCGGTGCAGTCGGATCGGGCCCTCGAGCCCGGCGGAATAGCCGGAGGCGCTCGCCTTCAGGTAGTAGCGACCCGGTCCGGGCAACGTCAGGCGGAAGGTCCCGAAATCGTCGGTCGCGCCCGTGGCCACCGGCGCATCCGGATCTCCCAGCGTTCGGAGGAAGCGAATGGCGTGATTGGAGAAGAGCGCACTCTCGTGTTCCAGCGCTTCGACTCGCACACCGGCGAGCGGCGCGCCGTCCACTGTCGTGACGTAGCCTTCGATCGCGTAGATCGCGGACTCGTCTTCGCCCCAGCCGTCCGAACCATCATCGACACCGGTGTCGCCGGCGCGATCCTCCGAGGAGTTCTCATCTGGCGCCGCGTCGGCAACGGTCGAGCCGTCGAACTCCGCGCTCGTGGCGGAATCGTCTGTCCGGTCGGACCCCTCGTCATCACTTGTTCCGTCGGCGAGACGAGAATCGATCCGACCCGTCGATGGGACCGACGACACGTCGTCCGTCGCGCCGCCGAACCATCCCTGGTAGACGCCGACGGACACGACGAAGAGCAGGAGACCCAGGATCGCCAAGGCGGGAATCAGGATTCGTCGACCCATGTCCGGAGTCTAACCTCGATTCGCATCGCGCCCCAACCACTTTCCCGTTCGTCACGCGCGTCTCACGAACGAGCATCGATTCGTGACGCTCCGATGACATCGGCAGCGCACCGCGAGCGAACCTCGTGCTTCAGATGGCCCGGTCTTCGAGCCAACGCAGTGCGAGCCGACCGCGTCGCTCGAACTCGGGGTCGCCGCGCTCACGCGCCCAGACCAACGTCGCGAGACCGTCGAGCGCGACGAGTGCGCGGAAGGCTCGCCGCCGGTTCGCGTCGCCGTGCACGGGGAGGTCACCCATGACGGGCGCGTACTCCGAAGCGAAGGCGTCTCGGAGCGCGGGTTCGTCCGCCCAGACCTCGACCTCCAGCCGCACGAGGTCGATCCAGCGATGATCCGGCCGGCTGTGCTCGTAGTCGATCACCCCGAGTCGTCGGCGCGCGTCGACGATCCAGTTGTGCTCGCCGAAGTCCCGATGGCACGGGACGCGATGCTCATCGACGAAGTGATGAACACCGGCTCGAGCGATCTCCATCAGGGTGCGACGCTCCGCCGCCCCGAGCCACTCGGCGCCTCGCGCGCTCCAACGCTCGAGCCGACTTCCGAGCGCACGGTCGATCGGCATCGCGTCCCTCGAATCGAGGGGCAACCCGTGGAATCGAGCGAGCCACTTCCCCGCCCGACGATGCGCCTCGACGCGGGAGACATCGCCGGAGACACGTCGCCCGGGAACCTCGGCGATCAGCAACGCACGGAGCGACTCCGACACTGCGAGGAGCCGCGGCATCGACTGGAGGTCCTCCACCGCCGAGAGGCGCCACGCGGTCAAGGCGTGTCGTTCCTGGTCGAACGCCCGATGGGACGAGTACCGT
>JAGQRC010001063.1 GCA_020425835.1 Planctomycetota bacterium
CCACTTCGCGTCGTCGGTGACACCGAGGGCCGAGATCTTTCCCCGAAGTGGGTAGGTGACGCGGTCGAACAGTCGCACGGGATCCTTCGGCACCTCGTACATCTCGCGCGGTGGCTCGAAGTCGAGCACCGGTTGGACGCCGAGCTTCCGGTACTGCTCCTCGAGGTCGAGCATCAGGAAGTAGGCAAAGGTCTCGCGGTACTTGAGCGTCGTGTTGCGCGCGGCGAGAAGCTTCTTGTAGGAGTACTTCTCGGAGTCGACGAGCTTCCGCAGGGCGATGGCATCCTCCGCCACTTCGAGGAGGAACTTCGCCTTCTTGACGTCGTCCCCCTCGAGTCGGGCGTCGCCCTTCGCCTTGACCAGTAGCTCGATGTCATCCCGCGCCACCTCGTACGCACCGTCCTGCCACGCCTCGAGGGCGGACTTGAAGCGCGAATCGACGCCTTCGAGGTTCCAAGTCTTCGGGCCGATCAATGGCGTCGGCGACGGTTGTGTCAATCCGAGCAACACCGTAATGGCGATCATCGTGCGCAGCATATTGCCCCTCCAGATCTCGTTGTCACACTCGCGAACAGCCGGCGAGCGTCCCGAGGGGAACGTCGGCGGGACCGACATGCTAAACCCGTCCCCCGGAGTCTGTCCAAGAAGAGTCTGCTAAAGATCGAGCGCCGCACCGAGAACGCTCGAGTCACCGAGCACGCCGACCTCCAGGTCGGCGGGGGTTCGTCTCCCGGGTTGCGCGGGATCGCGGTCCGTTCCCTCACCGAGCTGGCCATCGACGACTGGTCCGATACGATCTGATGCCGAGACAGACACCGACGCGGTCGAGTCCAGGAGGCCTATTGACTCCACGAGTAGCCATCGCAGCTTTCATCGCACTCCTCGTCGTCGCCGTCCTGTGGTTCTACTTCCAGTCGACTGCTGTGGATATCGGGGACTCCCATGCGATCCCTCCGGACACCGAGCCCGGCGCCGCCGTTCTCGCCGTCGATGCCCGGGTCCTCGCGGCGCCGACAGATCTCGCGCGGCCCCCTCCGAACGAGGCTCCCCCTCCCCTCGACCTCACGAAGGTGGACCGGGACCTGGACCTCTTCGGAATCGTGACCGGTGTCGACACGCATCCGATCCCCGGCGCGACCGTGCAGGCACTGCGGTACCCGGGACGGCGTGTCTCCACTCTGGACCTGTCGACGTACGGCGAGTTCGTTCTCGGGCCCGCGACGGTCACCGGCACCGATGGCACGTTCGCCATGCGGCTTCGTCGTGGAGACCTGGTCAATCTCCAGGTGACCAAGGAACGCTACGCAGAGACGACCATCTCGCGGTGCCAGGCTGGGGAACGCGTCGTCATCGAGCTCGCCCCCTCCTCGACCCTCGACGTTCGAGTCACAGGTCCTTCTGGATCGCGCGCAGCTGACACTCGAGCAAGAATCTGGTTCCGCGATCCCACGAACTCACGTGCGGAGAGCTTTGCCGAGCGATGCGGAGTCACGGACTCTTCGGGGTCTGTGGTCTTCCCGGACCTCCAGGCGGGGCTCGGGACACTGGCGGTGGAGCACGATCGATGGGGCGATCCGGGATGGATGACTTTCGAGCTTCTTCCCGGCGAGAC
>JAGQRC010001064.1 GCA_020425835.1 Planctomycetota bacterium
GCCTGCGTTTCGTCGGAAGCACTGGCCTCGGAATCTCGAACTCTCTGCACGAAAGCAGTTTTTCAACGGACTCCTAGTAGATCCTTCGCAGGTCTGGCCCACTCGATCGGGGGATCTCGGGTCCGTTTCTCCGGGTTGTTCACCCTGCCCCCGACTCGGAGCTTCGTTTATGATCCGCGGCCGCGGGAGTTGTCAGTGACCCTTCGGGTGTGGTGTTCGATGCCCCCTGTCGAGCGGTCACGCCCCGCGACGCGGAGCCCTCCACCGTTTCGAGGGCGGTCCCGTGATCCTCGACGAAGGGAGACTCCATGGCGGGGAAATTCGAGTTGAGCACCTCCAAGGATGGTCAGTTCATGTGGAACCTGAAGGCCGGGAACGGCCAGATCATCCTGACCTCCGAGCGATACAAGGCGAAGGCGAGCGCGTTGAACGGCGTCGAGTCGGTTCGGAAGAACTCGCAGGACGACGCGCGCTTCGATCGCCGCGAGTCCAAGAAGGGCGAGCCCTACTTCGTCCTGACCGCGACCAACGGCGAGATCATCGGACGCAGCGAGATGTACTCATCGAACTCCGCCATGGAGAACGGCATCGACTCGGTGCGGCGTCACGCGGTCGAGGCGAAGCTCGTCGAAGAGACGGAAGCCTGAGGTCGACGCGCCTCTCCGGAGGACGCACGGAGTGCGCGGGGTGACGTTGCGACACGCAGCGGCGCCCCGCTGCTCGTTCGAGGCGCGTTCCGGTCCTCGACTCGATCCGCCGCTCAACCGACGACGCGCTCGAAGAACCCCTCATCCCCACGAATCCACTCGCACGTGTTGAACGCGTTGATGAACGTGCCGCAGATCCCCGGCATCATGATCGAGTGGCCGGTGAAGAAGAGATTCCGAAACCGCATGCGCGGCATGGGCCGATTCGTGCCCATCTGCTCCACGTCGTGACTGATGCCGAACACGCCGCCGTGCACGTTGCGGGTGTACCACTCGTCGGTCAACGGCGTCGCGGTGTAGACATCGACGATCCGATCGCGCAACTCGGGGATCGCCGTCTCGATCAGGGCGATCATCCGCTCCGCGAGCCGTGACTTGAGCGCCTCGTACTCCGCCCCCCGCTTCAGGACTCGGGTCTCCCTCCAGCGTCGGAACGGCTCGTCCGACACGTAGGTCATCGCCTCGAGCCGCGGGGTCCCATCGGCCTCGATCGCGTCCGGCGCCGTGACGAGCACGACATCGATCGACACATCGTCGGCGGCAGAGGCGCCGCGGGCGTCACGCAGCAGCAGACACCCCGCCCCGATCGACTCGAGCGGGGCGGCGAGGCGCACGAAGAGTTGGAGCGCGCCTCGTGAATCGCGGAATCCGCGAACCCGCTCCTTGTACATCGGTTTCAACGCGTCGTCCGACAGCATGTCCATCACGAGCTTCGGGTGACACGCCGCGACGAACTCTGCGGCGTCGACCGTCGTCCCGTCCTCGAGAAGACCGCGGACGACCGTCCGCCCCTCGCACTCGAGCCGCGCGAGCCCGTTGCCGAAACGGTACTCGACGCCGAGCTCTCGGCCGCGTTCGACGAGGGCCTCGATCAGCGCGCCGCCTCCCCCACGGATCCGACAGA
>JAGQRC010001065.1 GCA_020425835.1 Planctomycetota bacterium
CACGATGTCGAGCGGGATCGACTGACCCGCGTCGAGGCTGGTCGTGGAAAGTTGTATGGCGAGGCTGGTGAGGGTGACGATCGGCGCGGGGTCGACGGTGAGCCATGCCGCTCCGGAGGTCACACCGAGGAGCGACGCGGTGATCGCCGCCGAGCCGGGCGCGAGACCGGTCGCCGAAGCCGGAGGACCGGTGTCGATCGCGACCAGCGACGGATCGCTGACCGCCCAATCGACCTTGTGCGTGACGTCCGACGTGGAACCGTCGGTATAGTGACCGAGCGCGGTCAATGTCGAGGTCTGACCGACGGTGACCGACCACGGATCGAGGCTCACTTGGATCCACGACAACGTGGCCGGCGGCGGAAGAACCTGGATCGCGATCCATCCGCTCGTGATCCCGCCGAAGCTCGCCGAGAGATCGGTGACCCCCTCGGCGAGCGCGGTCAGCACCCCGCCGGAAACGCTGGCCACCGACGGTGCGCTGAGAATCCAGCTCACTGACGCGGTCAGGTCCTGCGACGAGCCATCGCTGTAGTGCCCGAGCGCGGCGACGGGTTGCATCTCACCGATGTCGAGAGCGCTGGTCGGTCCGGTGATCGTGAGATCGGTCAACGTCGGCGCGGTCGCGCTACCCAGCTGGACCGTGACCGGAGCCGCCACAGCTCCGGCAAACTCGGCAGAGACCTCCACCGTGCCGGAGAACTCCGCCTCGAGCGTCGCCGGCCAGCCCGGCGTCAGGGTCGCCAACCCGGACGGAGTCACCGTCCAGTTCGCTTCGGGTGTCAGGTCGATCGCACCCTCGGGGTAGCTGCCGCTCACCGAGAGGGTGATGGTGTCCCCCAGCGGAACCGTGAAGCTCGATGCTCCGATCGACAGCGTCGTCGGTCGCGGCATCGGAACCGGAGCCGCATTGACCCGCAGATCCGACCAGGACTTGACCCCTTGGGTCATGCTCCAGCAGCCGACGGTTCCGGCGACGAGTCGCGTGACACTGTCGTCGTAGCAGTCGATCGACCAGTCCCACGGCTCGATCGTGCCTTCTTCCCAGACTCGGGCGCGAATGTCGGTCCGCGTCCCGCGGTCCTCGAGGATCACGCGAAAGCGGTACGAGACATCCGCCTGCGGGACCACGTCGCTGGAGATGTCACCGAGCAGACTGGCCGTGCCGTGGGGCGCCATGTGGAAGTCCCCGCCGCCGAACGCACGGAGCCGGTAGTAGGCGTCCTCGGTCGGGTAACTGGAGGCGAACGTCACTCCGATACCACCGGAGTTGTTCGAGGTGCTCATCCGACCGGTGAACTGCCGCACTTCCCAGCTGCCGCTCGCAGCGCTGGTGAAGTGGCTGTGGATGTTGACGTCGGTCGAGCTCGTCCGGATGACCAGGTCGCTGCCGACGCGCTCGAGGTAGAAGAGCGAGTCATCCTCGACCAAGCTGCTCCCAGCTGCGGTATCAATCCAGTCTCCCGCGGACGGCACGACGGGCTCGGTGAGCGAGAAGGCCTCGAGGTCGGTCTGGATACCGTCGAATTGGGCGCGCGCGAGGATGGTGCCCGGAGCGACCGGAGTCCACGTCGCCGGCGCGGTCGACGCATCGAAATCGA
>JAGQRC010001066.1 GCA_020425835.1 Planctomycetota bacterium
TTCTCGGGTGCGAGCCGCTCGAGATCGACGCCTCGGACGCCCACCGCCACGAAGAACAGGAGGATCGCCACCTTCACGGCGACGATCGCCGTCTCTGCGCGGCCGACCGCGCCGGGGCTCGACATGTTGAGCACCATGGGGACCAGGATCGCCGCGCACACGAGTGCGTGTCGGGCCAGCTCCCGGTGGCTCTCGTCGAAGAAGGTCGCCCCGTAGCTGCCGAACGCGTACGCGTAGAGGGCCAGCATCACGACGTAGCTGAGCCAGAGCAGGTTGTTCATGGTGCCGGTGAAGAGGTCCACCCCGAACGCGCGGTCGAGGAGGACGACGGTTCCACCCTCGCTGGGAAAGGCGACGGCGAGCTTCGCATAGGAGTGCGCCGTCAACAGCGCAATGACGCCGGCCACGGCGAAGGCGACCGGAGTTCCGCCGCGAGCGAGCTCGACGGCCAGTCCGAGGACAGCGAAGATCCCCCCGCCCACCATTCCACCGATGCCGATGGCGACGGCGGACCAGAGTCCGATGCTCCGAGTTTCGCTCTCGCTCATGGGTGCGCACCAATCGTGTTCGGGGAGTTCGGGCTCGGGGAGCTCCGCGGGATGGGTTCGCGGAACATACATCGCCGTCGCCGCGCGTGCCGCCCCGTTTCTCCGGCTCGATCCCGCCGCTCTTCCGGCGCCGCGGGACCTCGCGGACACCCGGCTCCGCACGTGACGCGCGTGGAGTGGCCGCAACGTCGAGTGGGATCGGGTATAAGCCCGGCGAGGAGTCATCATGTCGAGTCGAGATCTCGTCGAGCAGCTGACGCAGGTGGCGCGCGTGTTCGGAGCGGAGGCGGCGGCGCGGAAGCGCTCGCTGCTCGAGTCCATCGCGGCGCTCCCCCGAGTCCGACCGAAGGACCTCGTCGCGCTCCAAGCGCTCATCGAGTTCCTGCGCGGCTATCCGGACGACCCGCGCGTGCTCCGGGCCACGCACCGGGTTCGCGACCGTCTGCGCGAGTGGGTCGCGGAGCTCCCCGACGGTGGCGCGACTTCCGCTCTCATCGACAAGGGCTTTCCCGGCTCCCACAACACCTCCGCCTACGCCTACGGTGTGCTGCGCCGCGCGGTCCGGCGCTTCGGGGACTGTTACACCATCGACTGGGACGCGTTCGACGCGGATGTCTCGCTCACCTCGGCGGGCTGGAGCCTGCTGAACGGTGTCGAGGGGGATGCGCTCGAGGACATGCCGTGCAGCTGGCGCGAGTGGTTCGAGACCTGTCGACCGCCCGACGCGCGGTCGGACGTCGAGCATCTCGTTCGCATCTTCGAGTCGCGGGAGCTCCCGCTGATGGTGCGCGCCTCCCTCTACGAGAACTGCCAGTTACTGCTGCGGTACTCGCTGCGGCATCCCGGAATGGGGAAGTGCGAGGTCGATCTGCCGGTCGATCGGATCTGCTACCAGAAGGCGGATGTCCCGCGCGAGCGTTTTCCGCTGGAACCGGAGATCCGGAAGCCGATCCCCGCGTTGAAGCCGCTGGCTCGTGCGGACGGGGAGGCGATCGTCGACTTCTGCCAACTGGCGATGGCATCGCGCACCCTCGAGATCCATCCGCT
>JAGQRC010001067.1 GCA_020425835.1 Planctomycetota bacterium
TGGATCGCTGTGGGGAAGGAGTCGTTCGTCGACTGCGAGTTGTTGACGTGGTCGTTGGGGTGGATCGGGGACTTCGATCCGAGCTCGCCCCCGAGCATCTCGATGCCGCGGTTGGCGATGACCTCGTTGGCGTTCATGTTCGATTGGGTGCCGCTGCCCGTCTGCCAGACGACGAGCGGGAAGTGATCGTCGAGCTTCCCGTCGATCACCTCCTGCGCGGCGGCCTGGATCGTCTCGGCGATCTCCGGCGGGATGTTGCCGAGGCGCGCGTTCACATCGGCTGCCGCCTGCTTGACCAGGCCCATCGCGCGGATCAGGGGACGCGGAAGTCGCTCGTTGCCGATCTTGAAGTTGCCGAGCGAGCGTTGGGTCTGCGCTCCCCAGTACCGGTCGGCGGGGACCTCGAGCTCACCCATGCTGTCGCGTTCGATGCGGACGGACATCGTACTCACCCTTCCGTGCGGCCGTGACTCCTGGGGCGGGGAACGCCGGGCCGCGATGATCGTCTGGAAAGGGGGGAGGATACGTCTCCTCCGGTCCCGAGTCACCACCTTGACGAAACCGCGGCGGCAGCGTGCAATCGGCGCCATGAATCGAAAGCGCGTCCTCATTCTCTGCACTGGGAACTCGTGCCGAAGTCAGATGGCCGAGGCGATCTGGCGTGAGCTCGGACATGGCGAGTGGGAGTGTCACTCCGCCGGGTCCGCGCCGACCGGCTTCGTCCACCCGCTCGCGCTCGCCGCGCTGCGCGAGGACGGTATCCGTCACCCGGACGCCTGGTCGAAATCGATCTCCGACTTCTCGGGCCAGTCGTTCGACCGGGTGATCACCGTCTGCTCCGCTGCGGCCGAGCGGTGCCCCACCTTTCCAGGCGTCGCGGTCGAACACTGGCCGTTCCCCGACCCCGCCGACGCGCCGGGCGACGCCCTCGAACAGTTCGTCGTGTTCGAGCAGGTGCGGGAGTCGATTCGGCGTCGGGTCGCCGAGGCGCTCGCGCGGGAGACCTTCGCTTCGTTCGCGGAGTGGTTGGAGCGGTCGCTCGAGACCCATCCTGGACTGCGCGTGTCATCGGATGAGCGGTATCGTCGGCTGATCGGCGACGTCGAGGCGCACTGGGATGATCCTTGGCCGCAGCTGCCGCGACTCGTTCGGGAGCGCTTCGCCGATCGCGGTTGGGCATGGAACGGCTTCTACCGGAGACCCGCGCGATCCGAGTCGGTGCTGAGCCTGTCCCATGCGGCGGGTCCGCCGGTCTGCGCAACCCTCGAGCGTCGAGGAGACGTCGGGACCTCGGGCATGTGCTGGGACGCCGTCCTCCAACGCCAGACCGTGGCGACGAACGACGTCTCGATCTGGCCGGGCTACGTCTCGTGCGACAGCGACAGCGGCATCGTCACGAAGGCCGGCATGGTGATCCCGATTCGCAACCGGTCGGGCCGCATCGTCGCGGTCTGGGATCTCGACTCGACGAGCGACCTCCTTCCTTCCGACCCCGTCTTCTTCGAGACCTTCTTCGGCACCCTCGTTCGCTACCGCGCCCCGCTCTCGATCTGAGGAGTCCACCGTGTCCGACCACGACGAGCGCATCAAGC
>JAGQRC010001068.1 GCA_020425835.1 Planctomycetota bacterium
CACGACGCGTTCGCTGCGTCGGTCGGGGGAGGGAAGGTGAGGCGCTGTCCGTCGGGGCGCTCGAGCGCGGGACTCGCGGTCGTCCCCGACGTGCGCACCGTGATCGACGCGCCGACCTCCAGCTCGGTCGGAGACACGGTCCACGTCGGATCGGGGGTCGGAGTCCACTCGACCGCGATCGCCCGTTGACGCAGCCGATCGCCGAGAGCGGTCTCGTCGAGCGGGAGCGCCGCGTCCTCCGGAACCTCGAGGATGCCACCGTCCGGCAGGCGGTCGCTCACGGCGCGCCACGCTGCGGGATCCGCCGAGCCGCGGAACGACACCCTCGACACCGAGCCGAACGGTATCGACGGAAGAACCGCGAAACCAAGCGCGGCTATCGCCACGGTCCAGGACCGCGGTCGGAAGAGCAGAGCGAGCGCGAAGAGCGAGGCGATCGAGAGCCATTCGACCCAGCGTTGCGGCAACGCGCGTCCGCCGCCAGCGAAGCGCATCGTCGAGGGGGATCGCGGGCGGAATTCGTCGACGATCCGCCCGATCAGGACTGGCCACGCGGGGTCTCGGGTCAGCGACGTCTGGTCCGGATCGAACGCGATGACCGCCGCGTCACGTCCGACGCCGATCAGCGCTCCGCCGGATGAGTCGAGGACGACGCGATCGACCGGATGGGCGATGTCCAGCCGAGCTGGGATGTCCCAGCGTTCGGCGTGGAGACCGGCGATCCAGGGATCGGGGCGGACGGGAACCTCGGGGACGGGGTACTGCTGGGTGATCCGCGCGCCGACGTCAGGAACGATCACCGCGGAAGTTCGCGAGTCCTGAGCGCGGGGATCGCTCTCGCGAACGAACGCCAGAGACGCGAGACCCATCTGTGGAACCAACCGCACTTCTCCGGAGAGCTCGAGCGCGACCAACGCGCGCCGAACCGCGGGGGACCCGGTGAGGTCGACGATCGGGTAGTCGGCCGGGGTCACCGGGTCGATCCATACATCGAACTCGGCGTCGCCGTCGGTCGAGGTCAGGAGGAGCCGGTGGCGACGATGGGGCGACTCGAGGTCGACGGTCAGCGTGCGCGCCTCGATCGTGGGTGTCCACTCGCGAGCGTCGATCGGCTCTCCCTCTTCGTCGTGGAGCTCGACTCGATATGGCCGCCCCGCGCATCGGTCTGCGTTGGCCACGACCTCGATCACCGTTTCGCGTCGCTCCCCGCGTTGTCGCTGGACCACGGTCCAATCGGAGGATGGCAGTCCGGCGTGCCACTCGGGTCGAGCCGCCGTCAGGATCGCCACGATGCCGAGGGTTAGCGTGACCCATCGACGCCGATGCCAGCGGCGCTGGGGCAGGACCTCGCGCCAGAGCTGCGTGCTCCCGGTCGACTGGGTCCGGGCGAATCGTGGAACGAGCCACCACGAGATGAGCCACGGGAGCAGCAGGGCGAGGGTCCACGGCGCCGCGAAGCCGAGTCCCGGGCTCACGGGGCCAACTCCCCGGCGCGACGGAGGGCGAGCACCGCGTCGTGGAGAGCGTTCTCCGCAGCGATCGCCGCGAAGGATCCTCCGCAACTGCGGAGGTGTCGCTCGAGGGACT
>JAGQRC010001069.1 GCA_020425835.1 Planctomycetota bacterium
AACCCCCGACCCCACCCCGAGACCGCTCCCTCCCGCGCCCGGGCTCACGAAGGAGTCCTCCCGATGAGCGATGCGAAGCTCCCGAGGCCGATCGATCGAACGACGGTGCACGTCGGCTCGACGTCGGTGTCCGGCCGCGCCGACGGCGTGGCTCTGATCATGGTCATCCTCGTGCTGACCGCGTTGGTGGTGATCGGCACGCCCTTCGTGATCTCGATGAAGCTCCAGGAGGAGGGAGGACGACAGATCGCCGCCCAGGAGCGCGCGCGGCTCGCTCAGGTCTCCGCTCGGAATCACGCGGTTGCGCACCTCTTCGGCACGTACCCTTCGCGCGAGTCGGGGACCGTCGAGATCTCGATGAACGTCGAGGGGGAGAACGCCGGTCGGGCCGCCGAGCACGGCGACACCGAGTTGCCCGGTCGCAAGATGGATGACCGGGAAGAGATCGATGTCCTCATCGATCCCACGCTCGCGGTGACCGCGACCGCGTGGGTCGGGAGTGCGGACGAGAAGGAGCGGGTCTCCCGCGCCAAGGAGCAGATCGGCACCGCGAGCCAGTACGTGATGCAGGACCCGAAGGGACGGATCCTCGACGTCTCGGTGGAGGATGAGCAGGGCAAGGTCAATCTGAACACGGCGACGCCCGTCCTGCTCGGCAATCTCTTCGCCGGGAGCCACCTGGCGGAAGACCTCGGATACGAGGCGAAGGGTGACGAGATCGCGCTCGAGGACACGGAGCCGTTCCCCGCCGACAACGATCCGGAGACCGTCGACGGAATCGTCGTCATCTTCAATCCACGGTTGTTCACGATGGAGGCGGTCTCCTATCGCGGGAAGACCGAGACGCATCTCACCGGCTGCTTCCGTGGCGAGTACCTCTCGGGGACCTGGCCCGCGGAAGCGGGATTCCCCGTTTTCGACCTGCGGGGGATGAAGCTGTTCCTCCACCGGATCCAGAACATCGGCGAAGGGACGCTGCGGACCTACCGCACGCCGGCATCGGCGCGCGAGATCGCCGAATGGTCGATGATCCCGTACTTCGCGAAGACACTCGCGCTGTTCGGCCTCAACGTTCGGAACATGGATGAGTACGGCCTGACCCCGCAGATGCTCAACCGGGCAGGGTTGCAGGACCTCCTGAACGAGGCCCTCGTCCGAGAAGGTGAGGTCGAGGTCGACCCGAAGGCGTATCGCGATGCTCGCGCCGCGCTCGAGGATCTCGGGATCCCGAAGGAGGCGCTCGATCTGCTCGAGGGGGCGCGAGGGAAATCGGGGGTCGTCTCCGCGGGGGAGTACGCGAAGAAGTTCGAGCTCTCGCGCCGCGAGGGCCTCCAGATCGCCTCCGGCTTCGAGAGCGTCGTCAAGGCGGAGCTCCAGAAGATCAAGCGGGAGACCCAGCGCTACTTCCCGAAGGCGATCGAGTCGTTCAAGGCGATCCACGAGCTGCCGGGGCTCGAGACGATCACCGCGCGAGACTTCCATCGCCTGCGCCCGCTGATCACCACCGTCTCCAGTCGTCCCGCCGAGTGGACGGAGGAACAGCAGGTCCTCGGTGCGATCGAGAACAACCCGCTGCTCGGCGTC
>JAGQRC010001070.1 GCA_020425835.1 Planctomycetota bacterium
GACGAGCTCGACCCGATGGCGCGGCGACAGCTCGCGAACGATCTCCCCGCGCGGCTCCCCCCGGCGACGCGGGGCGTGTTGACCGCGCGGGCGCCGGTCGATCTCCCGTTCGCCTCGCCCGCGGTCGAGGCGTGGATCGATCTCGACGACGCGCACCACGCCGACGCGAATCGAGAGATCTGCGAGTCGATCCTCGCGAGTTCGGGTGTCCAGGCAGAGTGGCCCGCCGAGGTGGACGTCAATCCGCTGCTCGCGCGGTGGCTCGCCCCCGAGGTGCGACGTCGACCACGCACGCCCTGGCCGCGCGACCTCGCAGGCTACCGGGAGCGAGTGGAAGCCCGGGTGGCGAGCAACGCCGCCGAGGTTCGCGAGCGCCTCGATCGGGCCCTCGCGCTTCTGGGCGTCGCTCGTGGAGCGATTCCCATCGACATCTTCCGGGCGTGCGTCGACCCGGACGGTGACCGCGCTTGGGAGGATGTGCTGCTCGCGGTTGCGCCGGGAGGCATCGTCGCGTTGCGGCGGGAGGACGGCCGCGCAGCGATCCAGGTCTCCCACCCTCTCCTGCGGCAGTGGATCCACGACCGCGCCGACGTCGAGCTCCGGCGCCGAGCCCGAGAGCAACTGCTCGAACGGTCCGCGCTCGACCTCGATGTTCCGGTGCGCGAGGCGCTGCGGGGCGATGTGGAACGGATCGACCCCACCCCGCGGGTCCCATCGGTCAACCCGACTCCGTGCCCACTCCCCTCCGTCGCGCTGTCGCCGACCGGGACGTCGGTCACGCGGATCGCGCTCCTGCCCGACGGCCGCGTGGCCTCGATCGGCGCCGGAAACGTGGCGACGGTCTGGAGCCCACTCGGCGAACGCCTCGCCGAGATCACGGGCCACGATCTGCCGATCCGCGACCTGGCCGTGTTCCCCGACGGCGACCTCCTCACGGTCGGTTGGGATGAGGTGATCCGACTCTGGGGCCCCGACGGCGAGAGCCGCTCGAGCTTCCGCGGTGGGAACCGGCCGCTGACGGCGTGCGACATCGTGCCCGGCGGAGATTCGTTCGTCACCGCGGCGTGGGACGGCGATGTCCGCCGCTGGGACCGAGCGACCGGGCGGCTCCTCGAGACCTTCGCGGGAGCGAGAGGCGTCCCGGAGTACACCCGCACCACCGATGCCGGGCTCGTCATCATCACCGACCGGGGATCGTTGTGTCGATGGTCCCCAGAGGACGAAGGAAGTCCGTCCACATGCCTGTCCGTCGCGAAGGGAACCGTCACCGGTTTCGACGCGATCCGACGCGGTCCCCTGCAGGACATCGTCGTCGCGCGGGGTGACCGTTCGGTCGCCCGCTGGTGTCTCACCACGAACATGCTCCTGGCATCGAGCCCTCCCGCGTCGGCCTCCATCGTTTCCGTTGCGATCTCCCCCGATGGATCCCGCATCGCAGTCGCGGACGCACGGGGCACGGTTCGAGTGATGGACGCCGACCTCGAGCGAGTGATCGTGGAGTGGGTCGAACCGGGTGGTTCGATCGCTTTGAGGTTCGGAGACGAAGGAGAGCTGGTCGTCCTCACGTCGCAGTTCCTGCGGA
>JAGQRC010000105.1 GCA_020425835.1 Planctomycetota bacterium
CGCCGAGATGCAGACCGGGAGTCGGTGGCGATTGTCGAGTCGCGTGAGCGCCGAGCGGTCGAGGCACTTCTCCCAACGCTGGTCGCTCCCGTGACCCGCGTGCACGACGACGCCGCCGCGCTCGCCGAGGAGCTCGAGGACGCTCTCCGCCGTCGGCGCGGGCACACCGTAGTCGTGCGCGGCGTCGGCGAAGTAGCGGCGCTCGACCGAGAACCGTCTCTCACACGCCTTGGCCCATCGCTCCATCCGCGCCCGCATGTCGACCCATCCGTCGACCGCGATGAACGAGAAGCTCGGCTTCGTCGCCTCCGCACGATCTTCCTCGGCGCGCTGGGCGTCGTGGGCGATGGTCTTCTGGATCACGACGCGGAGCTGCTCGAGCGTGCTCACCGGCCAGCGGCCGACCGCCAACTCCGGGAGGTAGTGGACGCGATCGAAGTTGATCACGTCGTCCTTGTTCTTCTCGCCCCGGACCTCGCCGAAGTAGCCGGCGTGGAATCCTTCGCGTTCGCCGTTCCAGGTCTCGAACGCTCCCTCGCCATCGACGAGATCGGCGTAGTAGAGATCGCTCGGATAGAAGGCGACATCGAACGCGGCGGCCGTCACTCGGTCCAAGGTCATGTACCGGATCGGCATCACATCCGCATCGCCGACGAGGAGAACGTAGCGCGTGCCGCGGTCCCGCCACGCCTCGAAGAGCGCCCGCTTGAGCCGTTCGGCCTCGTCGGTTTGGCTCCGCGCCAGCGATGATGCGTCGGGACTCGGGGCGAGCACCGATTCGAGCGTGAGGAGCTCGGTTCGGATCGTCTTCGAGCGGTGCGCGACGAAGTCCGAGAGCTCGGTCGACCACGAGTCCGGAGCGACGATCGTGAGCCCGGGCGACGCCGGGGCTGACGCCGCCAGGTGAAGCCCGAGCGCGAGGGCCGGGACGAAGAGCGATGGCACGTTCAACGGACGGCTCGAGGACCGTGGCTCGGTCCATCGTTGTCCCGTGGACTCGTCACGCGCATCATGGATTCCCTCGTCTTTCCCGACCGGTGAGGTTCGTCGCTCATGACCGATGCCCCTTCGCTCGAGTCCATCGTAGCGGGTCTCCTCGAGCGGATCGATGCCGAGGGCTCGGCGGCGATCGATGCGATCTGCGCGGCGCATCCCGATCGCGCGGAGGCGATTCGCACAGCGGTGGAGCGTCTCGCCTCCTTCGGGCTCCTCGAACGCCGGTCCCCGATCGTCGGGCTGCCCGACCGTTTGGGCCCGTTCCGACTGATCGAGACCATCGGGACGGGTGGTATGGGCGTCGTCGTCCTCGCCGAGGAGATGAACCCTCCGCGACGCGTCGCGCTGAAACTGATCCGGCCCGATCTCCTCGCTCTGCCCGGCGCGCACGAGCGGTTCCGGCGCGAGATCGAGTCGATCGCGCGCCTGCAGCATCGGAGCATCGCGACGATCCACACCGTCGGTGAAGACGCCGGGATCCCGTACTTCTCGATGGAGTGGATCCGCGGTCGTTCGCTCGAGGAGATCATCGATGCGTGGTCCGTGCGCCCCCCGGTGAAGTGGAGTGGGGCGTCGCTCGATGAGGCGCTCCGGGCCGGAGCGGATGACGTCGTTGCGCGCTCGAGCTCGACCCCGGATTCCCTGTTCGCCGGCCCGTGGTGGTCGTGCGCGACGCGAATCGCTCGGGCGATCGCCGAAGCGCTCGATCACGCTCACCGACACGGCGTCGTCCACCGCGACGTGAAGCCGTCGAACGTCCTGGTCACCGAGGAGGGCCGAGTCGTGTTGATCGACTTCGGTCTCGCGCGGCCGGAGGGCGTCGATCGGATGACGAAGTCGGGCGCCCCGCTCGGCTCGTTACCGTACATGAGCCCGGAGCAACTTCGCGCGGGAGAGGTCGGACCGCGCAGCGACGTCTACTCGCTGGCGGTCACCCTGCGCGAGCTGCTGACTCTCGAGCACCCCTTCGTCGACGATGATCCCGAGGAGCTCCGTCGATCGATCGTCGAGGGACGCTCGCGTCGGTTCCGCGCGAGAGATCCCGGAACCCCGATCGAGCTCGAGGTCGTGACCGCACTGGGGATGGACGTCGATCCCGAGCGACGGTATTCCGACGCCGCCGCGTTCATCGCCGACCTGGATGCCGTCCTCGCGCGACGTCCGATCGTCGCTCGTCGCATGTCGTGGTGGCTTCGTGCGCGGCGCTGGACCCATCGCCGACCGGCGCGAGCGATCGGCGCGCTCTTCGTCGTCGCGTGCGTCGGGCTCGGGATCACGGGGGTCGCGCTCTGGAGGCGCTCCGAGCGCGTCGCGCGAGAGTCTCGCGTGCTCGACCTCGACACCGAACGTGCGACCTTCCGTCCTCCGGACCCCGCTCGGCTCCAGGCGATCGACCGTTGGTTGAGCGAGGCGGCGCGCCTGGTCGAGCGCCGCGACGAGATCCTGGCCGGTGCTGCGGACGAGCGGCGCGCGGAGCTCTCCGGAGCGTTGGACCGTTTGGACAGCGATGTCGACTCGGTTCGAAGGCTCCGGCTCGAGGCTCGACGTTTCGACCGCGAGAATCGGAGTCCCGCCTGGGCCGCGGCGCGTCGAGCGATCGCGACATCGGATCGCTACGCGGGTCTCGACCTGTCACCCCAATCCGGACTGCGCCCGATCGGGCGCGACCCGGCGACCGGCCTGTGGGAGTTCCTCCATCTGATGAGCACCGACGACGACGATGCCGAGCATTCCGGGATCGTCATGGTTCTCGTTCCCGGGGGGGCCGCATGGATCGGGGCGAAGTCTCACCCCGACGATCCGCCCGTGGACTGTCCGAATGTCGACCCAGCCCTCGACCCGACTCGGCAGCAATGCTCGGGTCCGTGTCGCGTGAATCTACCCCCTCTGTTCGTCGCCAAGCACGAACTCACTCGGGCGCAGTGGGCACGAATCCGCCATTGGTTCAACGACGAGCCCCCGAGCCTTCCGAAGAACCCGGATCACCCGCGTTGCGGCGTCAACGGAAACGATCTCGATCGCCATCTCGAGCGGGTCGGACTCCGACTTCCCACCGAGATCGAGTGGGAGGTGTTCGCCCGGGCGGGCACGACGACGCGTTTCTACTCCGGAGACGACCTCGAGAGTCTCGCGTCGTTCGAGAACGTCGCGAGTGAGTCGGGCCCGCGCGCGATCGATATCGGGGGCCGACACTCTCCGAATCCCTGGGGTCTGTACGACATCCACGGCAATAGCCGCGAGTGGTGCGCGAACGGTTTCACGTCGGCCGAGCGGAGCGATGCCCTGCGCGCCGTCCGCGGGGGCGACGCCACGATGTTCCCGCCCCGCGGCAGCGCCTTCCGGAGCGCGCACCCCGCGGACAAGGGGGACGGAACCATCGGTGCCCGCCCCGTCCGCACCGTGGAGTAGTCGACGCCCCGGGAGACTCGACGGCCGCCCGAGCCGCGGTTCGTCCGGGTCCGGCTGCGTAAGTCCTTCGGGAAGTCGGACATGGGTCGTGTCTGTCACGGACAGGGGGGGAAGGCGGTGCAGGGGAGGAGGTCGGGGGCGCCGTCGGGGCCGCAGGTCGGATGCGGCGGCGCGGGCGCCGGGCCGCCGGCGAAGAGGAAGTCGAGGAGCGCGATGGCGTCACCGATGTTCACCAACCCATCGTCGCCGATGTCGCCCGCCTTCGCGCAAGCGGTCGAGCTGCCGAGGAAGAGGTAGCCGAGGAGGGCGACGGCATCGCCGATGTCCACCGCGCCGTCCGCCGTGAAGTCGCCGCGGATGAACGGCACCGGTCGTAGACCGAAGAAGTCGAGATAACGCGCGGCGAGAGCGACGCGATCACCCCCGTACCCGCCGAACTCCCACGAGACGGCGATCACCCGACCCGATCCGCCGAGCGGCGCGTAGGCGATTCCGGTCGCGTACGGCGTGGTCGCCCCGCCGGACCCATCGTCGAGCCACACCTCGACCGCGCCCTCGCCGGGAACATCGAGCGCGAAGGCGGTGCCCGTCGGAACGAGCCGATCGGTCGAGTCGTCGCCCGCCTGATCCTGGGTGTAGGCCGCGTCGAAGCCGGTGAGGTCGAGCGCGCCGCCGCTCGACCCGACCATCCCGACGAACGTGTCATCGCCGTCGTCGATCGGGTTGCCGTCCGACGAACGACCGTCGACCCCATCGAGGTCGAACAGCGCGGTCGGTGGGTCGAAGCCCCAGACCTCGGCGCCTTCGATGTAGACCGGTTTCCCGAGTGCCAGGAAGTCCGCGACCTTCTGACCCTCGCTCGCGGTCAGTCGGTTGTTCGCCGGATAGGTGCCGAGGGTGATCCAGAGCGAGTCGTAGCCCGAGATGTCCTTCCCCGAGATGTCCTCGTAGACGGCGACGCTGCGACCGTTCGCCTCGAGCGCTTGCTTCAACGCTTCGGTGGAGTCGACGTCGCCGTTGCGCCGGTCGTCCTTGTCGAGGATCGCGTCGTCCGAGTCGACGTCGTAGCAGAGATGGCAGCTCGTCTCGACGACACTCCCATTGGTGCACTCGAAGCTGACCGTGTACCAGTTGCTCCCCGAGAGCGGGGAGGTGTCGACGTAGCTCTCCGTCGTGCCGGGCTCAGTGTCGAGATCGACACAGTTGCGCGTGACCGTGACG
The DNA here is from genome assembly GCA_020425835.1 of Planctomycetota bacterium. The sequence continues at coordinate 4,627 of JAGQRC010000105.1, forward strand.
TTGGCGTAGCTCTCCGGGTTCGTCCAGGAGAGTTCGACGTTGCTCCCGACGATCGTGCAGCTGAGATCCGACGGTGGCGTGCAGCCCGGCGCGCTCGCGATCGGGAACGCGAAGAGCCGACACTCGGCCTGGCCGACGATGTAGAGCGTCGGATCGATGCTCCCCGCGAGCGGAACCGCGCTCACCGCAATCCCCGTGGTGAACGCGTCGTCGACGATCGCGTCGGGGCCGAGCTCGAACTCGGTGTCCGTGAGCCCACCCGCGCAGTCGGTGCGGACCAGCCGCACGGGGCCGCGGCTCGGCTGTGGCGTGCAGCCGATGGAGATCACGTAGCCGTCACCGCCGGGCATCCGGGCGACGCCGTTCCCGAAGGACCCCGCGTTCTCCATGTCTTCGGGATCGAGGAAGATCGCCTCCGGATCGAGCGCCGCACCGTCGAACCCGATCGCGGAGTAGGCGTCGTCCTCGATGTCGACGAGGATCAACGCCGAGGCGTCGCACGTCAGCGCGAGCCCCCCGGGAACACCCTCACCGGGGAGCTCGAGTGGGACGGTGCTCAGGAGATTGCCGGCCGTCGACGTCTCGAGGAGGAGCGTGTTCGTCGCGTCGATCCAGTAGACCGTGTCGGTCGACTCCCGATACGCGACACCGGTCGTGCGGCTCGTTCCCGTCGGCGACGGGAACGAGCCGATCGGCGTCAGGTCGCGGGCGAACCGATGGGTCACGCCGCCATCGAGCTCGACCACCCAGACTTCATCGATGCTCTCGACGACGGTCACTCCGTAGGGCGTGCCTCCCGACAGGGTCACCGACAGCTGCAGGTCGCTCGGGACTCGGACGCGGCAGCGTGGACCGAGGCAGGTGTCTCCGCCGATCTGGGCACGAAGTTCGTACTCGACGACCTGCCCGGGGGGGACGCTGTCCACGAACGTCGTCGTCGCCGGTCCTGCGACACCGACGACGGCCCCGTCCCGAACGATCTCCACGAGGTCGTCGATCACCCTCGACATCCACGCCAGTTCGACCACACCCGCCGACGTCACCGTGCACGAGAGATCGCACGGCGGTGGGAAGCTGCACTCGAGGTTCGACACGTCGAGCGCGTAGATCGTGCGCGTCGAGCCTCCGATCGCCAACAACGTCGGCGAGCTGGTGGTGAAGCTCGGATGCCAGGCGACCCCGCGGACGGCGCGATCGAGGTCGGCGAGCCCGGTTCCCGGCCCATCGGTGAGCGGGCTCGTCGCCGAGGCACCGCTGCAGGGCCCGGCGGGATCGAAGGTGCAGAGGCGAACGGGTCCTCCCTCGGCCAGCGATCCGGCGGGTGCGAACAGTGCGCCGTCGCTGTCGCGGGCCGCGACGCCGAGACCGAGCGCCCCGTGCTTCGAGGTCGCACCGGGCATCGTCTGGCTCCGACCGGTCGCGACCCCGGTGATGGGGTCGATCTCGAAGAGGAGGTCCCCCTGGACATCGACGGCCCACAGGGTCGAGTTCGTCGCATCGAAGGTCAGTCCTCCGATCACGCCTCCGGATGGAGCGCCGACGGGAAGCACCGTGTCCACCACCCCGCCCGAGTCCGTCGCGATCAGCAGGTCGGCCGTCGCGTCGATCCAGAAGTAGCGACTCGATGCGACGTCGAACGCGATGCCGGTCGTCGTTCCCGTCGAAGGCGATGGCACGGTCGCGACGGGAGCGAAGCCGAAGGAGAGCCGCACCGCGACGCCGGAGAAGAGATCGGTCACCGTCACCAGGTCGGCCTCGATCGTCAGGTCGAACGGGTCGGGCAACGAGAGCGCGGCGAGGTCGACGACCGGACCGGTCAACGGCAGGGACGGCGTCGGATGGATGACGGGAGGGAAGAGGGAGTCGTCACCGCCGACCGCGGGCCAGTCGAGACGATCGGCATCCGGGACCTGAGCCGGGCAAGGATCGATCGCGACGAAGCAGAGACCGATGACGAGGAGCGTGCGGCGGAGGTGGTTCATCGGGCGAAGTTCCTCACGGGAGCCGGGGAATCGGTGAGCGTCCGTCGCTTGACCCGAGTCGGGGCGTCCGGAGAATCGTCGTTCGATGGGGGACGATCATGACGAAGGACGCCACGGGATCCATTGAACCGTCCGACGATCCCGGTCGCGACGTGAGGCCCGAAGATGGCGAGATCTTCATCTCGGGTGATCGGGATCCCCGATCCGGGGAGACCCCGAACGAGATCGAGACGATGGTCGAGCAGCACCTCGCACCGTTGACCGCCTTCGTCCGCTTGCGTGCGGGCGGCGCGATCCGGGCGAAGGAGTCGATCTCCGACCTGGTTCAGTCGACCTGCCGCGAGATCTTGACCCACGCCGATCGCCTTCGAGAGCGCGATGCTGCGAGCTTCCGGGCGTGGCTCTACACGACCGCCGAGCGCAAGGTCAAGGATCGGGTGCGGTACTGGCGTGCTCAGCGTCGAGACGTCGCACGGGAGGCCACCCCTCACACCGACGACGAGGCCTCGCGTCTCCTGGACTGCTATCAGACGCTCGCGACGCCGAGTCGGGATGTCGGCTTGGCGGAGGAGCTGGCGCGAGTGGAGCGTGCGATGGCGGAGCTCTCCGAAGAGCAGCGTGAAGTGGTGACCCTCTACCACTTGGTCGGACTGTCCCATGCGGAGATCGCGACCCACCTCGGCAAGTCGGAGGTCGCCGTCCGCAAGACCCTGTCGCGAGCGCTCGCCAAGCTGTCGCTCTCGCTCTGAAAGCCGTCTTCGCGAGGTCGGAGCCCGACGCATCGGCAGGTGGATCGGCGACGTCATGAGATCTGCTCCGCGTCTCGGGCCACACCTTCGCCGGGGCATCCATCACCCCGATCCCATCGGTCAGCGCGAAGCTCGTTGAAGTGTGACCGACAATCGCAAGGGGCGCTTTCCCGAGGTGAGGATCCTACGCACGGATCGCGACTCCGGGACCGTTCGATCCAGTATCTCAAACCTCGATGAAGCTGCGGCTTGCACGAGACGCCCCGCGCGCTCGGTTGGCGCGATCCCGCAACGTCCCCGTATCCTTCTCGGAGCATCGAGCGAGTCGCTCGAGACTGTTCCCGAACCCTCTCCTCCATGAGCGCCTGTCGCGCGAGGAGGGAGAAGATATGCCTTCTTCGCTACACGTCGTCGCTATCGATGACGACGCCGCCGATCTCGCCATGGTGCGTCGCGCGGTCCATCGCATCACCGATATCGACATCGACATCGAGACCTTCTCGGACCCGTACCGCGGACTCGAGTACATCGCGACCCACGACGTCCATGCGATCTTCCTCGACTTCGACCTCGGTCCGTGCGATGCGCTCGAGATCCTGAACGAGATCCAGGCGCGACACATCCACACACCGGTGATCATCCTCACCGGGCACGAGTCGACCGATCTCGCGGTGGAAACGGTGCATCACGGTGCTGCTGACTTCCTGCCCAAGGGGCGATTGTCCCAGCAGAGCCTGCAACGATCGCTCAAGAACGCCCTCGAGAAGTCCGAGCTCCAACAGCAGATCGAGAGCCATCGTCAGGAGCTCGAGATGCGCAACATCGAGCTCGAGCGGCGGAACGATGAGATCAGTCGCTTCTACCATCACGTCTCCCACGAGCTGAAGACGCCGCTGACCTCCGCCCGCGAGTTCGTCTCGATCGTCCTCGACGAGATCGCCGGCGAGATCACCGCGCAACAGCGCGAGTACCTGTCGATCTCGCTCGACAGCTGCAACGAGATGGTTCGTCACCTCAACGATCTGCTGGATGTCACCCGGATCGAGACGGGCAAGCTCTCCCTCGAGAAGGAGGACGTCGATCTGACCGATCTCGTGGCGAGATCCGCGGAAGCGATGAGGCCGACGGTCGACAAGGCGCAGCTCTCGCTGGTGGTCGAGGCGCCTCCCGAGACCTGTCGCGCTTCGGTCGATCCGGGAAGGGTGCGACAGATCGTCTCCA
>JAGQRC010001071.1 GCA_020425835.1 Planctomycetota bacterium
TGCCATCGTGACCTTGGAATACCTGTTCCCGACGCCGGACTGCGCGACGGACCCAGCTGGCCCGGAATGCACACTGGGGTGCCTGGAGGCGTTGGACTTCGACAACAGTGGCGCCGTCGGCATCACCGACGCGTTTCTCGCTCTCCTCTATCTCTTTCCCGAATCGATGCTCACGGCTCTTCCACCCGAGCCACCCGCGGTCTGCGACCCGGGCGGTGGACCGCCGTACGATCTGAACGAGATCTATCTGGGCTGCGATCAATCGGGCTGTCCGTGATGGCGATTGCCGAGGGCAGCAGCGCTCCCGCTGCTGCCCGCCTCAACTGCTCGACCGGGCAGCGGTGAAGAGCGCCGACAACTCGGCCGGGATCCATCCCTGATCGAGACACCACTCGTACCCCTGCTGGATACGATCGCTCGACAACGAGCCGGATCGCTCCCCACGATGCACACTCGCCGCCGCGACCGCTGCGAAGTAGAGCACCGTTGCGACTTCGGGAGCGAGGGGGAAGTCCGGGTGCGTCCGAGCGGACCTGGCGAACCGCCGCACCGAGGTCAGGTCCTCCGACGACGCCGAAGGATCGCTCAGGATCTCGGCGATGGTCCTGTCGGCGGCATGCACGGGCTCGACCAACGAGACACTATCGAGCGAGAGCTCGAGAGGTGTGGCGAGCTGGTGACGGAGCAATGCCCCCCAGTCTGCCTCGCACCACAGATCCTCGGCGCTCTCTTGCAACCCGAGGAGATCCGACCAATCGCGGAGCTTGGACTTCTCGGGGTCGATCACGGATTCTCCTCCGCGCTCACGGATTCGCGGTGGGCGGGACCCCAGGCCCGAGTTTCCGCGACTCTCAACAGCGTCGATCTCAACTCCTCGATCTCCTGCTCCACGTGCTCACCGTCGTACTCCGAGATCGACTCCCGGAGCTGCCGCATGAACATCCTCCTCCCCGTGATCAGGAGATTCGCGGCATGGGTCGGGGACGGCAAGGAGTAGCAGGTGACGAGCTCGTCGTAGGACACTCGAGGCGAGCCATCGATCAGTGGTCCGCTGATTCTCCCGTGGAACACTCCCCAGAGATCGGGCCGGTTCTTCGCCCGGCACTCCTCCTGCATTCGAGTCAGCGTGTCCGTCAACAACTGATGAGCCCACTCGATGTCGAACGAGTCCGTCGCCTCGGACTCGGCTCCGGCGGTGTCGGCTGCCTCCGGTCCGCACTCGACACGATTCCTCTTCAGACGGCGAAGGTAGTCGTACCAGTAGTGCTGCAGCGAAGTGGCCAGGAAGGAACGAAGCCGTCCCTTCGCTCGGTCCACCGACTGCAACAGGTCTCGACTGAGGATCTTGTCGGCGACGAAGCCCTGCAGGACGTCATCGACGTGATCCCCCGCTCCGCGCTTCCGGAGTAGCACTCGGAACGGTCGCTCGTACCGATCGAAGAACCGGGTGAGGATCTCCTGCTGCTCCGCCTCGGTGGCGCGCGACAGATTCGAGAGCTCGGTCCACTGCGTCGTGGGGAAGAGCGGTGTCCCACCGCCGGACTCACTGGTCAACGCTGCCACCTTTCGTCGACGCCAGGC
>JAGQRC010001072.1 GCA_020425835.1 Planctomycetota bacterium
TTCGGACGGGAAACGCCAGCACGGGCGATGTCCGCTAATTCGGTGAGGTCAGGGCGGCGGACGACGGATCGGCCAGTGGTTCGAGAGACAGACGAGCGGACGCTCAGTCGATGATCACTCGGAGCTTTCCCGTGACGTTCTCGAGCTGGATCCGAATGGTCCAGTCCCCGGCGACTCCGGGGCTCGAGAAGTAGTTGTCGCGGAAGTGGGACTCGACGCCCACCACCTCCTCGTCGAGGATCTCGACGCCCGCTCCATCGTAGATGCGAAGGTGGACGAGACCGCTGAAGTTATCCGCCTTGATCTCGGCGCGCACGACATTGGCGAGGGTCGAGGTCCAGAGGTAGGTGTCATCGTCATCGACATCGGTCAGATCCGCCGCCCAGGTCCACTGGGTGGTACTGCTGTCGACGACGTGGACCTCATCGCGAGTCCTGCGACAACCGGGAGCGACGAGAGTCAGTGCGACGGCACAGAGTATCAGCAGTCCCAGCGGGCGAGCGCGGTTCAACGGAGTTCTCCTCGGTGAGGGTGGACCTCCCATTGTATCGCCTCCCGCCGGTGGAGGCGCGACGCGGCCGAACACTCCACGGGCGCGGGACTTTCCACCGGGACACGAAAGTCTCGACGGTACCGGGGACTGAGATCGATCGACCCTGTGGATCGCCGATCCCCTTCCCCCGGACCGCGGACTCGAGGGAGATCGTCCCACCCCCGCCGACGACGATGTCGAGAGACTCGCGTCCGAATCCCGGAGGGCTGCCCCGCCGACGTGCTCGAGCAGAACCGGAGCGACACAGCGGACCACGCTCGATCGGATGAGAAGGCTGTTGCTGCGGCGGCTCCGGGATCCGAGGGGTGGTGAGTGGCCGATATCCTGGTGGTCCCTTCTTTACGCTTCCCGGGAACCGCCCGTGCCTCGAGAGCAGTCTCTCATCATGGAACGACTGGTACTGCCCTTCGATGACGAGACTGGAGCGGAGCTGTCCGTTCCCGGCGAGGGGGCGGGTGAGACGGACGCGCAACTCGTCCGCGCCCTCCGCCGTGCCGACCCGGATGCGCTCGTGATCGCCTACCGTCGTCACGCGGCGGGGGTGTGGCGCTACCTCGTGCGACGCACGGGGGACCCGCACACGGCGGACGATCTCCTGGGCGAGGTGTTCCTGGCCGCTGTGCGGCGGTTGCCGCGCTTCCGGTGGTCGGGGATTCCGCTCCGGCATTGGCTGCTGCGAGTCGCGTCGGGAAAAGTCGGCGAATGGTGGCGCTGCAGGCGGCGCTCCCGGTGGCGGGAGTTCGGCGAGGAGCTCGAGCGCTCGCTCGTCGCCGAAGATGTCGAGCAGCTCCCGGAGCACGACCTCTGGCGCGTCGCGCTCTCGTCCCTCGATGAACGGTACCAGTGCGTCTTGGTCCTCTACTACCTCGAAGAACTGAGCGTCGAAGAAGTTGCCCAGGTGATCGGCTGCCGGCGAGGAACTGTCAAGTCCCGCCTGCACCGCGCGCGGCTGGAGCTGCGTAGGATCCTCGGAGAGGAGGGTCTCGATGTCGATGGATGATCCGATTCGCGAGGGGCTG
>JAGQRC010001073.1 GCA_020425835.1 Planctomycetota bacterium
CCCACTTCGTCGTCAACGGCGTCCACCTGGAGGTGATGCGCCGGCGCGCGCTACGCTGGAGCCAAGTGGGCTTCACGCCGGCGTCGGGTTGACATCGCCCCCTTCGTCTGGAGAATGCCGCCCCTCCGGCCGCCCGATCCCGGCGGCCCGTACGCAGGAGGAGAGTGTCCATGGGAGTCAAGCGCATCGATCCCGAACGAGCCCAGGAGCTCCTCGAGTCGAGTCAGAGCTTCACCTACGTCGACGTCCGAACCCCCAACGAGTTCGACGAGGGGCACGTCCCCACCGCGAAGAACGTCCCGGTCATGCTGCGCGGCAAGGACGGCATCGGGATCCACATGAACCAGACGTTCGTCTCCGACATGGAGTCCCGGTTCCGCAAGTCCGACAAGATCATCCTCGGCTGCCGCAAGGGTGGTCGATCGATGAAAGCCGCGGACCTTCTCTCCGAGGCGGGATTCACGAATCTCTACGACATGCGGGGTGGTCTGGTCGGAGAAACCGACCCGTTCGGCAACATTCTCTTCCCCGGTTGGCAGACCCGCGGTCTTCCGGTGACGCGCGACGCCCGGAAGGACGACCACTACCAAGGCGTCTGACGCCGCATCCCCGCGGCCGCGCCGGCGACACGATCGAACCGATCAGTCGCGCCCTTCGTTCAACCCCCGCATGATGCGTCCTGCGACCCACCGTCGGAGGACGCTCGGCGCACAGCGACTCGCATGGGCGACGACGGCGTTCATCCAGCCGCTGACGCGAATCACGCGCCGCCCCTCGATCGCACGTACCGCGTTCCGAGCAACCTGCTCCGCCGACTCGAACACCTTGTAGGCCTTCTCCGCGGCGACGCCGTTCGTCTCGAAGAACTCCGTTCGTGTCGAGCCCGGGCAGATCACGCCGGTCGTGACGCCGGTTCCCACGAGCTCGACCGCCAGCGCCTCCGTGAAGTCCAGCACGAAGCTCTTCGTCGCGCCGTACGTCGCCATGTAGGGCGTCCCCTGGAAGCCGGCCACCGAACCGACATTGAAGACGAACCCCCCTCCCCGCTCGATCATCCCCGGCAGCACCGCTCGCGTGAGTCGGACCAGCACGCCGATGTTCAGCTCGACGATCCGATCGATCCGGTCCGGCTCGTGCGTCCAGAAGTGACCCGCGGCGCCGATCCCCGCGTTGTTCACCAATCCGTCCACCTCGCGCTCCACGAGGCGCTCGATCAGCTCCCGTTGCGCCTCGCGATCCAACAGATCCGAGGGCCAGACGTCGCACTCGCTCGGTAGCTCCCGGGCCAACGCCTCCATGCGATCCCGGCGACGCGCGATCAGGATCACGCGCGCGCCCCGTTCCGAGAGCTCCCGAGCGAGGGCGGCCCCGATGCCCGAACTCGCGCCGGTGAGCGCGATGGTTTGGTTCGCGAGTTCCATGGCGATACCTATAATGCATTCCCTCCGGGGCGTCAGCTCCCGATGGCGTCCGAGAACGCAGTCCGCACTCCCCTGGCTCATACTTCGAGTTTCGACGGGTGTGCTGGGCGCAGGAAGCTCGGGCTCTCGGCCGGAATGAGTTTCTCAAC
>JAGQRC010001074.1 GCA_020425835.1 Planctomycetota bacterium
TACCTCGCCGGTTTCCTCGCCGTTCGCAATCCCGATCGGTTCCGTGGTCTGGTCATCGCCTCGGCGCGCCTCAAGCACGAGTTCCTCGAGGAGGAGCTCGAGGCGGGCGAGGAGCTGCCGAACACGTTGTTCCTCCACTCGCGGAAGGACAAGTCGACCCCTTGGGAGCGCACCAAGCAGGGGCTCGATCTGCTCGAGAAGGCGGGCGCCCATGTGACGCACTACCTCCACGACGACGGTCACCGACTTCCCCCCGACGCAGTGGTCAAGATCACCGAGTGGCTCGGACAGCGCGGATTCGACCGCGGTCGTCAAGAGGCGGCGCAGATCCAGTCGGCGTGGAGGGCCCTCGAAGATGGTCACCCCGAACGCGCGCTGGAGCTGATCCGGGAGCACCTGACGCGCCCCGAGGAGACCGAGGCGTGGTTGGTCGCGGCAGCGAGCCACCTGGAGCTCGAGGAGTTCCCGGCCGCGGCGGATCTTCTCGAGCGGCTCGGGCAGCGGAGTCTCGACGGAGACACCGAGTACTTGCGGCGCTCCTACCTCGGCCAAGCGCTCTACTTCCTCGGCCGCCCATCGGAAGCGCTCGACGCGATCGCCCCGCTCGAACCGCAGGACCCGATCGAGCGCGCCAACCTCGAGTGGTGGATGGGGCTCTGTCACGATCATCTCGGCAAGAGCATGCGAGCGGATGAACACTTCCAGCGAGCGCAGCGACTCGATCCGCAGGGCGCACCCGCCCCGCTCGAGATCTCGATCGATGAAGTGGAGGAGATCGTCGCCGAGGTGTCGGAGTCCCTACCGGGACGGCTGGGCGAGGTGTTCGAGGAGGTCCCGGTCGTCGTCCAGGACCTCCCTCCACGCGACGTCATCCGCAAGAGCGAGGGTCGACTCCACCCGGACACGTTGGGGCTCTACTCAGGGAGCTCGTTGATCGATCGATCGGTGTTCAACACCGCGGAGTTCCCGCCGACGATCTACATCTATCGACGCAACCTCGAACGGTTCGCGACGTCGCCCGAGGACCTGCGCGAACAGGTTCGGGTCACGCTCCTCCACGAGCTCGGACACCACCTCGGCTACGACGAGGAAGATCTCGACCAACTCGGTCTGGCATGACCCATCGCTCGGGCCCCCGTCACGGGCAGCTGGCGAAAGCGTCGCAGCCCAACGCGTCGTCGCTCGGATCCTCACCGCAACCATCGAACGGTGGGAGCGGGTCGGGTCCGCCGCCGAAGGCGTGCGAGAGCAAGTAGATCGCGTCGTCGATGCCGAGCAGGCCATCGTCGTTGACGTCGGCCGCATCGTCACAGGTCGGTGCCGTTCCACTCGCGAAGAGGTAGCCGAGCAGGTTCACCGGGTCGGAGATGTCGATCATCCCGTTGGCGTCGAAGTCACCGCGGACGAACTCGGTGCCGGTCGGGAGCGGATCACCGCTGGCGGTCAGCGACCCGTTCTCGAGCACCGGAATCCGGCGCTGGCCGGCAACCGTGAGAGTCGTGGCGACCATCGGCTCGCCGAGGTCGCTGACGAAGACCAACGGGGTGTCCGCCTGGTCCGGCGCA
>JAGQRC010001075.1 GCA_020425835.1 Planctomycetota bacterium
TGCGAGGCTGGCGCTCGAGCGTCGACCCGACGCGCTGAGAGAAGTCGAGGCAACGAGAACGAAGAAGGCCACGAGAAATGCAACGGGGAGTCCGGCGAACAGCCCACCAGCTACAGCGAGCCGCCGATTGAAACGGCGTCGCTGTTGCTCCTTCTCCTCACGTCTCTCGAGGACTTCCTCGACGTCGCATTGGAAGCCCCACTCGGTCGTCAGCCTTCGCGGCGAACCCCCGATCTTGCAGTCGATGTCGATTCGAACCTCATTTTCGGGCCACTCGAGAAGAAGGGGCGTGGTTGGCGTGTGCCGTTTCACATCGAGCGTGTCGACCCGAAACAGCTCCCACTCGCCGCGAGACCCGGGCGGCACGATCGCGGGTGGCACGCTGACGTTCGAGAGAATCACCCGCGTATCCCCCGGGATCACGCGCAGGCTCTTTCGATCCGGGCCTACGAATGCGGTTCGGTCCCAGTCGATCTCGAGGTGCTGATCGCTCTGGTTGTCGATCTTCAACCCGAGGTCCCAGCCCCACAAGCGGCCTTGTCTGAAGCGAGCGGTCCAGGCACCAGAGACCCGGATGCCTTCGTCATCGGGTCCACCCGACCGGTAGAACCGAATGTGCTTCTCGAACTCGACCCTCGAGATGTTCCCGAGACCCGGAACGAGTACGCCTGTACCTCCCTGACTGCTCATCGAACCGTCCCGGTCACCGACCGAAACACCTCGACCAACCGAACCAACAGCTCAACATCCATCGCCGCGTACGCCTCCTGCCTGCGCGTCAGCGGCCGCCGCGTCCAGTCGCTCACCTGTTCCGCCTTGTCGACCTCGATCCCGAGCTCTCTCGCGCACACAGCCTTCAGGCTATGCCCCCCCTCGACCTTCCCCCGGAGCTCGCGCGACCGCACCAGCGTGTCGAGCACGTTCTCGATCGCGATTCCGTACTTCCCGAGCACCGACCGCTCGAACGACGCGTTGTGGATGATCTTCTGCACCCCCGGATTCCCGAGCAGCGCGCCCAGCGGAGCCAGATCGGACACCTCGAGCGCGTCGATCAGCGCGATGAACTCCGGCCCCGCCAGCTGAACCAGGCACAGCGCCCGGGTCCGGAGCGTCGTCTCCACGTCGAGCGCCACCTGCTCGGCCTGCCCCAGCTCCGCGCACACCGCAGCGAGCTCGGCATCGCTCCGCACCCAGCGCACCGGCATCGTCGGCACGAGGGACGGCACGTCCTCCGGCGGGGCGGGCTGGTCCTCCGGCCGCTCTGCGCGGACCGCGCGCGCCAGCGCCTCGGTGACGCCCTTCGGACCCTCGTCCGTCCCGCCGGACAGCCACCGCCAGGCGCCCTCGACGTCGAGAAGGTACTCCCCCAGCATCTCGCGCTCGACCCAGGGCGGCATCAGCGACTGGAACTTGCTCAGGCGGTAGTTCGGGAGCGACTGCCCGACCTCCTCCCAGAGCTTGTCGTTCTCCCAGAACTCGAGCTCCGAGATGGCCGCCACGGCGGCGCGGAAGTCGCGCTCGGAGATGCCTTCGGCGCGCAC
>JAGQRC010001076.1 GCA_020425835.1 Planctomycetota bacterium
AGGCGGAAGCCGTAGAAGCTCGTGAGCGACCAGGCCACCGACAAGAGCTGCATCCCGAGAACGACCGCGACCGCGGCCACCGTGGCGAGGGTGGCCCGCGTCGCGAATGAGAGCTCTCCGAACCCCTCGAACTGCTCGGCACTCGAGCGGAGGGCCTCCTCGATGCGCTCGATGGGGTCGAACTGCCAAGCGAATCCGAGGAGCGCGCCGACGATGGCGAGACCCCGCGCACTGATCGCGCCGAGCAGGAGGACCTCGCTGATCGGCATCGCGAAGAGGGGGGGAGCAGGCTTCGCGGTCGCCGACGCAGTGCCCGTCGGTTCGTCGGCACTCCGGGACGCAGTGTCGCGCAGGAAGATGCGCTGCCGCATCTCCCGCACGTCGTCGAGCGACAGGACCTGGAGATGGGCCTCGGGTTCCTTTCCACTCGCCGTCTCCACCCGCACCGTGGCGACTCGGAAGAGTCGGTGGACCGGGTTCTGGACGAGGCCGATGTTCTGGATCCGCTGATAGGGGATGTGACGCTCGTTGCGAGTGAGGATCCCCTGCCGAACGATGAGTTCATCCTCGCCGAGTTCGTAGCGGACCGTCAGGTACTTCACCACTGCGATCAACGCCGTCGGCACGAAGAGGACCATCAGGAAGATCTCGGTCCGTTCGCCGCGTCCGACGAGCAGCACGACCAACCCGGGGATCAGCAGCTGTCGCGCCGCGGACCCGAGGCTGAACAGGAGCGAGATCGGGTGGAGCCGGCGCGCGGCGACCCGCGACCGGCGAGGCTCAGACGGCGTCGTCACGGGACTCGTCGGCGATCAAGCGGTCGCGGAGGCGGAGCGCCCGAGCCGCGTCCAGTCCGGCCAGGTGGATGGTCGCGTTGACCGTTCCCGCCGTGTGCACGACCAACGTGGCGAGACCGTAGAGGCGCTCGATCGGGCCGCGGGCGACGTCCGTGTGTTGCACCCTCGAGGTCGGAACGTTGATCACCGAGCGCCACAGAACTCCACGTCGGATCTCGAGACCGAGCGCCCCGACCCGATAGCTCGTTCGCCGATAGACCGCGCGACTGAAGGCGTCCGAGCCGAACTTGAGCACGGCGAGCGCGACGAGGCCAGCTCCGCCGATCCATCCCCGCGGCCCGTTCGGATCGGTGAGCCACTGGACGCCGAACGCGACGACTCCGACCGCCCCGACGATTCCGGTCTGGATCGTGTGGACGAGGTAGTCCGCTCGCAGTTTCGCGGGAGAGAGGGATCGACGCTCTCCGAACTCGTGGCTCGCGTCGAAGAGGGAGGCCACCTCCTCGGCCGCCGGTGGGGCCGAGGTCTGGGAGAAGAGGTCCACGTGGGGAGTCGATGCGCCAGTCTCGGCATACGGTGACTCGCGCTCGGGGGACTCATCGCGATTGTCGGGATCCTCGACCATTCCCTTGCTCCTCCACCGCTTGGTAGCAGCGGATCGACGAAGAATCCAGGAGAACGCGGATCCCGCGCGAGCCGCCGCGGTGACGAACCGTCGGACGCC
>JAGQRC010001077.1 GCA_020425835.1 Planctomycetota bacterium
GACGTTTTCCTCGGCCTGTCGCAAGGAGGGGTGGTGTCACAGGAGATGGTCCGGTCCATGGCACGGGATCCGATCGTGTTCGCGTTGGCCAACCCGGATCCCGAGATTTCCTACTCCGATGCCGTCGCTGCCCGCGACGATGCGATCGTCGGCACCGGACGCTCCGACTTCCCGAATCAGATCAACAACGTGCTCGGGTTCCCGTTCATCTTTCGCGGGGCTCTCGACGTCCGAGCGACCGGCATCAACGAGTCGATGAAACTCGCCGCCGTGGAGGCCCTGGCCCGACTCGCCAAGGCCGATGTGCCCGACCACGTGAGCGAGGCCTACGGCAACGAGAAGTTCCGGTTCGGCCGCCAGTACCTCATCCCGAAGCCTCTCGATCCGCGTGCGCTCGTCGAGGTGTCATCCGCCGTGGCTCGCGCTGCGATGGAGAGCGGCGTCGCCCGAGTCGGTCTCGAACTCGAAGAGTATCGAGCCAAGCTCGAGAATCTCCTCGGTCGAACCTCGCGGATCGTCGTCTCCTCGGTACAGGCGGTCCGCCGCGGGCGTCAATGCCGTATCGTCTTTCCCGAAGGGGACCACGAGATCATCCTCCAAGCCTGCCAGCGGATCGTTTCGGAGGGAGTCGGGGTCCCCCTCCTGGTCGGTCAGCGGGACCGAGTGCTCGCAGCGATCGAGAAGGCCGGGTTGCGGTGGGGCACCGATCAGTTCGAGATCCTGGATCCGGCGACCGATCCGCGTCGACCGGAGATCGCGAATCTCATCTACCGTCTTCGGAAGTACAAGGGGGTCCGGAGGGAGGTCGCCGAGGAGTTGAGCCGTGACCCGGTCTACTTCTCGATGGCGCTGGTCCAGACCGACGAGGCGGAGTGTTGTCTCTCCGGGATCACGCGACCTTACGCACAGTCGCTTCGGCCCGCACTCGAGATCATTCGAGTCCAGGATTGGCTCCAGCGCTGCTCCGGCCTCTACATTCTGTCCATCGAGGATCGGGTGTACTTCTTCGCCGACACGACCGTGAACATCGATCCGACGCCGGAGCAGCTCGCGGAGATCGCGATCTGCGCTGCAGAAGCGGCCGAACGATTCGGGTCGACGCCCCGCGTGGCCATGCTCTCCTACTCGAGCGCAGGGAACTCGAAGCACCCCAGGGCGGAGAAGATCCGCGAAGCGGTGAGAGTGGCGAGGGCGCGATACCCGGATCTCGACGTGGTGGGCGAGATTCAGGCCGATGCCGCGGTGGATCTCGTTCTCCGTCGAGAGCGCGCCCCGCACCTGACCGGGGAACGGCACTCGAACGTGCTGATCTTCCCCGACCTCGACTCGGCGAACATCGCGTACAAGCTGATGCTGTCGCTCGGCGGTGCGGAAGGCATCGGTCCGATCGTTCTCGGGCTGCGCAAACCGGTCAACGTCATTCCTCGAGGATCGACCGCAGAGAACGTGTTTGCGATGGCCGCGGTGACCGCCCTCGAAGCTCAACCGATCCCGTAGCGCCGCATGCGAC
>JAGQRC010001078.1 GCA_020425835.1 Planctomycetota bacterium
GAGCGAGACGGGCATGGTCGACACGAGACCCAATTCCGGCCGATCCGAAGGTCGACCGCGGCGTCCGCGGCCGCACCGCGGCGTCGTCGTCGATCGGGATTCACTGATCGGGTCGGCGCGGGATCGGCTCGAGTACCCGAAGTTGCTCGAGGTGCTCGGTGCTTTCGCCGCCTCGAAGCCGGGGCGGTAGCGCGTGCTCCGGCTCGTCGGCGCGACCGATCGCGCCGAGGTCGAGCGACTGCAGTCGGAGACGGCCGAGGTGCGGGTCGTTCTCGCGGATCGTTTCTCGTTCCGCCTCGATGGACTTCCCGACATCCGAGCCTTCCTTCGCGGGGGGGGCGATCCTCTATCCCGGATCCTGGATGGACCGGAGCTCGCGGCGATCGGGTTCGTGTTGGAGCGAGGTCGGTCGCTCCGCTCGGATCTGTCGAGGCGCGAAGACCTCCCGATCCTCCGAGCGCGGACGCTCGGTCTCCCCACGCTCGAGGAGCTTCGCGAGACGATCGAGTCGGCGATCGATCCGCAAGGTGAAGTGCTCTCCACGGCATCGGTCGAACTGACCCGGGTGCGCGGCGAGATCTCTCGACTCGACCGGGAGCTCCGGCGGTGGTGTGAGAACAAGGCGCAGTCGTCGAGCATCCGAAAGTCTCTCCAGGAGACGTTCGTCTCGGTGCGCAATGGTCGCTTCGTCCTGGCCGTACGCGCGGAGCACCGGGGAAGGGTTCGAGGCGTCGTTCACGGAGAATCCGCGTCGGGTGCGACGCTCTTCATCGAGCCGGAGGACATCGTCAGGCGGGGCGATGAGCTGGCCGACTTCCACCAACGCGAGCAGCACGAGATCCATCGAATTCTCGCGGAGCTGACGCTCCGGGTCCACAAACAGCACTCCCCGATCCTCCAGACCTTCGAGACGTTGGTGGACCTCGATGTCGCCGTGGCGCGCGGTCGGTTCGGCGAAGCGTTTCGCGCGGTGCGACCCGTGGTCTCCGAAGGGCGTCAGCTCGTGGTCGCCGGAGCCCGGCACCCGCTGCTTCTCTGGCTGGAGCGGGACGCGTCGTTGCCGATCGGCGCGGACAGCTTGGCTTCGGCCGTGGACCGCATCGTGCCCCTCGACCTCGATCTCGCCGGTGCGGCCTATCAGATGGTCGTGACCGGGCCCAACACCGGAGGCAAGACCGTCGCCCTCAAGACGGTCGGCCTGTTCGCGCTGATGACGACGATCGGCCTGCCGGTGCCGGCGCAACCGGGAGCGACGATACCGCTGTACGACGGCGTGTACGCCGACATCGGTGACGAGCAGAGTCTCGAGCAGAGCCTCTCGACGTTCTCGGCGCACATGACGGTCATCAGCGGGATTCTCCACGCCGCGACGTCGCGGAGCCTGGTCTTGATCGATGAGCTCGGAGCGGGGACCGATCCTCTCGAGGGCGCGGCGTTGGGTGAGTCGATCCTCGAGCGTCTCTACCGACGGGGGACTGCGACCCTCGTGACGACCCATCT
>JAGQRC010001079.1 GCA_020425835.1 Planctomycetota bacterium
GGGTTTTTCAACGGGCTCCTAGAGCCCGAGGATCGCCGCGTAGTCCGCGGCCGGGAACTTCTTGTGAGTCAACGCGACCCGCTCCGCTCGGACGTGCCCCTTGAGCTTGGACCGCTGGGTCGCCTCGTCGTCAGGCAGTGGCGCCGACTTCCCGTCCACCCAGAGGACCTGCTTCTTCTCGAACTTCAGCTCCTTGCTGCGGCTGACCACGAGGACGGTTCGGTTGCCGCCGGTCGACAGCTGGTACTTCCCGACGAGAGTCGCTCCATCCTTGTGGTCGAGCTCCCCCTCGACCCATTCGAGCTTCGCCTTGCGCTGCTTCGGGGTGATCTTCGGGGGGGTGAAGGGTCCTGTGACGATCGCGGTGACGGCGGCGATCGACGGCGGATAGCCATTGAGCGGGGTGTCGTTCCCTTCTCGCTTCTGGCCGAGAACGTAGACCTTCGCACCATCCTCGAGCTCCTCCAGCTTCTTTGCCTCGTGCGTGAAGCGCGTCACCTGGAGAAGACCCGAAACGAGCAGGACACCCCTCTTGGTCTTCAGCTCGACCCGATCGCCATCCTCGGAGACCGACTTGACCGATCCGAGGAGCGACTCCTCCTTGGTCAGATCGAACTCGTCTCCCGTCGCCTCGACGACCGTGCCGACCGTGGACAGTGCCGCGGCGATGGCCAACACGGACACGCCGAAGACCGCGTACTTCCGGAGATTCCAGGACATCGGGTGCCTCCTTCGGGTCGGCTCAGGTTAGCAACGCCGCCGGATCGGTCCAAGCAGCGGCCCTCGCGAAATCCACAGGTCCCCGCCGACCCGATTTCCTTTCGAGATCGAGGTCGACCGGTAATATACGCCGCTCCGTCCAGCCCTCGGGAGTGGTCGTGCGCAGTGCCCTACTCTTCATCTCGCTCCTCGTGTTCTGGTGCTTCCTGTCGGGAGTGACCATCGATCCGAGTGATGCGGAGCATCCGATCAACGTGCAGCTGGTGATCGCCTCGTTGATCAGCGCTGCGCTCGTGGTCTGGATCAGCGTCCGCATGGGGATCGTCGACGGCGAAGGGCAACCGCTACGAGGCCTCGGCTCGATCCTCGTCTACCTCCCGTGGCTCACGTGGCAGATCGTGCGCGCCAACTTCGAGATCGCTCGCGTCGTCTGGAGCCCGCGACTCCCGATCCAGCCTCGCTTCGTCGAGCTGCCGTTGCGACTGCGATCGCCACTCGCGCGATTGACCTACGCCAACTCCATCACGCTGACGCCGGGGACCGTGACGATCCAGGTCGACGACGACCATCTCCTCGTGCACGCGCTGACCGACTCCACCGCTCGCGATCTCGAGAGCCGAGTCATGGAAGCGAAGCTCGAGCCGCTCGACGCGAAGGCGAGGAGCGCGTGACGCCCGATCCCGTGGTGATTTCGGCGTTCGTGATCCTCTTCGCGGCGCTGCTCGTCCTCCTCCGCGCGCTGATCGGACCGACGGTCTACGACCGGATCCTCGCGGTCA
>JAGQRC010001080.1 GCA_020425835.1 Planctomycetota bacterium
AACGGCTGGCTCCTCTACCGCCACGTGCGCGACGAGCTGGATCGCCTGATGGGAGACCGGCTGCTCGCGATCGCCACGACCGTCGCGGGAACGATCGGAAGTGACCGTTTCTCCGAGCTGGCAGTCTTCGGGCCCGATTCGCCCGAGTACGAGCAGGTCCGCGCGGAGCTGGCCGGGATCGCCGCGAGCAACGATCTCGACGACATCACGCTGCTCGATCATGCGGGAAGCACCGTCTTCGAGCTTTCCAGCACGTCCACGATCGGTGAGCCGAACGCACTTTTCGCCCTCCAACCGGAGCTGCAGACCGCCCTCATCTCCGGCCTTCCGCAGGCGTCTCCGCTCGTGCGGGTGACGGCGCGGGGAGAGCCCCAGTACCTCAAGTCGGGATACGCTCCCATCGAGGATCAACGAGGGTCGGTGGTCGGCGCCGTGGTGGTGCAGGGGGGAAGCGCATTCTTCTCCG
This sequence comes from Planctomycetota bacterium, assembly GCA_020425835.1. Next base: position 467 of record JAGQRC010001080.1, read on the forward strand.
TGCTCCCACAGCTCCGGACGCGCGCCACGACGTCGGCGCTCGTCGGGCTCCTCGTCGTTCTCGTGCTCGGTGTCCTCTTTTTCCGGGTCCTGCGATCGCTCGTGCGTTTGGAGGACTCGCTGCGGAGTACGGCGGCGCTGGCCGCCATCGGGCAGATCGCCGCCGTCGTCGCGCACGAGATCAAGAACCCGCTCGCGATCATCCGATCGCGCGCCGAGCGTGTCCGCAGCAAGATCGAGTCGGGGAAGGACCGCGACGAGATCCTCTCCTGGTTCGAGACGATTCCGAGCGAGGTCGATCGACTGAACGAGATCGTCACGAGCTATCTCTCGTTGGCCCGGCCGGAGCTCAGCGGCGATGGGCGGTGCGAGGTTCGCGCCGTCATCGAAGAGATTGCCACTCTCCTGCGTCCCGATCTGGAGCGCCAGAGCGTCGAGCTCGCATTGGAGCTCGGTCCCGGAAGTCTCGAGGCCTCGATCGGCGCCCGTTCCCTCAAACAGGTCCTGCTCAATCTGGTGCTCAACGCGACGCAGGCGCTGGACGACGAGCAGCCGATCCGGCGCGTTTCCATCGGCGCGGACTCGCATGACGCTCAGGTTCGGATCTGGGTCAAGGACACGGGGCGGGGCATGACCGAGGAAGAGATTCGCCGCACCCTGGAGCCGTTCTACAGCACGAAGCCGACCGGTTCGGGACTCGGACTCACCCTCGTCCGGTCGCTGGTCCGGGGAAGCGGAGGAGACGTGCGGATGAAGTCGCGCCCTGGCGAGGGAACCCAGGTCTCGATCCATCTGCCGGCCTGAGGGGACCTCCCGGACGGTGCGATTCGGGGTCGTGCGGATGCGCGACCGATGACAGAATCGGCGCGATCGGGTCGAACTCGGCCCGGTGTGGATTCCGAGTCGAAAACGGTGCGCGCAGGAAGCCCGCGTGCGGAGCCCAAGACAGGAGCTGATTCCATGCCCGACACACCGCGGCGCTTTCGCATCCTCGTCGCCGACGACGAAGGGGAGATCGTGCGTGATCTGGTG
>JAGQRC010000106.1 GCA_020425835.1 Planctomycetota bacterium
TTCGAACGCGGGGAGTACGACCAGGCGATCCGCCAGGACTATCACCCGCTGTCGGCGTTCAGCTTCGCCTGCGCCAACCACGTTCAACAATCCGTGCTCTCCGCACCGGCCAGTCCGCGTGAGGAGCGCCAGCGACGCGAGCGCGCGGCCTACCTGCTCAGCGTGCTCGCCGGAGTGGTCGGTGTATGGCTGTTGATCGACGTGTCGCGTCGGCTGTTCCCGAACGTCCCCGCATGGCTCGTCGGCCTGCTCGCTGCCCTGACGCCCTACTTGGTTCGCACCTCGGCGGACATCATGAGCGACGGGATCTTCATTGCGCTCTTCGTACTGGCGATACGACAAGCGGATGTCGCTCTTCGTCGTCGCTCCGAGCATTGGCTCGGGGCCGTGGTCGGGGCGGGGCTCGCCGGCGGGGTCACGGGACTCGCGTATCTCACCCGTCCGGAGGCGCTGGTCCTGATCCCGGCCGTGCTCGTCTACTGGGCTCCGGAGCTGCGTCGTCGGCCTGGGGTGACCGCGGCCCAGGGCGTGTTCTTCCTCCTCGGCGTGGCGTTCCTGGCGTTCCCCTACATCTATGCGCTCTTCCTCGAGTCCGGAGAGTGGTTGATCACTCGAAAGAAGTCGCTCGGGTCGCTGCTCGGTTGGACCGCCTGTGTCTCGATCCCGGGGGGGCCACTGCGAGCCGGAGTCGGTGGGGCGATCCTGGATGCGCGGGCGCTCACCCGTATCGTCGACCGATGGTTCTTTGCATCGCCCGAGGTGCTCGGTGTCGCCGCGCTCATCGGGGCGATCGCCGTCGTCCGGCGACGCGAGTGGTATCGCGGCCACCTCCTGTTCGTCACGGCGTTGGCCAGTCTCGTGGGCGTGTTTCTCCTGCTGCTCCACTCCAGCCAGGACTACGGCTACCTCACCAAGCGTCATGTGATCACCCTCGTCACGTTGACGTTGCCGTTCGCCGCGCGAGGTGTGACCGCGTTCTCCTCCATATTGGCGTCTCGAGTGCCCGCGTCTCAACGACGGCGGGTCTTTCCGTTCGTGCTGGCCGGCGTGCTGGTCGCCATCGGAGTGAAGGCCATCGCGCCGCAGCGCGGGGATCAGCGAGCGCAACGTAGCGCGGCCGACTACATCCTCGGTCACGGGTCCTCCGAGTTCGTGCTGACACCCCGTGAGAAGATCGCGTACTACTGTGGGAGCGAGCGGCGACTCTGGCCGGAGAGCGCGGAAGCGATCGTGGCGGAGATACGGTCACGGCCGGAGGGCTGGATCGTGTTCTATCGCGAGAAGTGGCCGGAGATCTCCAGCGGGCTGGAGGCGGCGATTCGAGTCGGCATCGTCGGAGGGACGCTCGAGCGTGACACCAGCTTCGAGGAGCGAGACCGAGATCCTGCCCGACATCTCGATGTCTACCGATGGAGAGCGGCACCACGGTGAAGGCGCGACCCGAACGACCCCGGATGCCTCTGCGCAAGGTTCGGATGTTCATCATGGCGGGGGGGATCGTGATCCTGATCGCCTACTGGATCTACGACTACTGGGCCGATCCCGTGCGAGAACTCGAGCTCTCCCGCCAAGCGATGGTCGAGGACTTCGGGGCGGATACCGTCGAGCGGCACGTCGACGCTCTGATCGCACTCGGTCGGTACGAGGAGGCGTCCGGTTGGATCGTCGCCTTGGCTTCCCAACCCACGACCGACCCGGATCAGGCGCGCAAGCTGGCGACGTTCTTCGCCGATTGGGGGGAACAGCGTTCCGACCTCGGCGTCGAGTTCCGGCTCGAGGTCGCGCTCGCCGCGTACATCACGCTCGCGGCATTTCCCTCGCTCGCGAGTCAGCGCGACGAGTGGCGGCCGCGGATCGATGAGTGGACGACGCTCACGATCGAGAAGGACCTCGACGAGGGAAGGCCGATCCAGGCCTGGGAGCGGCTGGAGCAGACCGCCGCTCGTTGCCCCGAGTCGACGGCCGTCTCCGCGCTGCGTGATCGCGTGGTTCAGGCCGCTCGGTTCGCACTCCAGGACCGGATCAACACCGCGGTCCACCGGAGACGTTGGGAAGAGGCGTGGGACGCGGCACAGCTGCTCGAGCGACTCGATGAACGGGACGCGATCCTTCTCCTGCACCGCTCGACCATTCTCGAGGCGTTGATCGAGTCTCGTCGCGAGCAAGGTGATGTCGACGGCGCACAGCGAGCGGAGGAGCGCCTGAGAGACGTCCAGCCCGAGGGGCCCGCGTCTCCGCGTGTACCGTCCGGAGGGTGAGCCCCTTGTCTCGCTCGCGGCCGCCGGTATCCTCCGCAGTTTCGCTTCGCGTCCCCACGCGACCAGCCCCGAGGAGTCGGCATGAGCTACAAGAAGACGGTGTCGGAGGAAGCGCAGAGCTTCCTCGAGAAACTCGGCGACGACTTCGATTCGGACTCCGGTGAGCACGGAGGCAAGTCGGACAAGCCCAATCTGAGTCTCTGGCTCGACCGAACCCGTCGATTGTTCGACCATCTCGATGGAGTGACGAAGGAGTGGGCGCGGGCCGACGTGGAGTCGGTCCGGACCTCGTCCCGGAACGTGGTCTCCTACGGGGATCCGAAGGAGGTCGCGTACAACGCCTACTACCAGGACGTCCTCGCCGAGCTCAAGAAGCGCCACAAGAAGAAGTAAGAGGTCGTGAACGACGACACTGGCGATGTCCCGACCGGCCACGCCGAGGCTCGCGGCTCGGAGGCACCCGCCGTCGTCGCCCGCCGATTGACCAAGCAGTACGACGGTCGCACGGTCGTCGAGCAGCTCGATCTCGTGGTCGAGCCGGGGACCTTCTTCGGCTTTCTCGGCCCCAACGGGGCGGGCAAGACCACGACCATCCGAATGCTCTGCGGCCTGCTGCGACCGAGCGCCGGGTCCGCAACCGTCGCGGGAGTGAACGTTTTCGCGGACCCCATCGAGCTCAAACGGAGGATCGGCATCCTCCCGGAGGAGTTCGAGACCTACGCGCGGCTGACCGGAAGGGAGATCGTCACCTTCTCCGGACGCATGCACGGGCTTCCGCGTGACGAGGTCGCCCGTCGCCGAGAGGCGCTGTTCGAGGTGCTCGATCTGGAGGCGAGCGACGCCGGCCGCCCACTGGTCGACTACTCCCAGGGCATGCGAAAGAAGGTCGGGCTCGCCTGTGCGCTGATCCACTCGCCTTCGGTCCTCTTCCTCGACGAGCCGTTCAACGGCGTGGATGCCGTCGCCACCCGCAACATCCGTAGTGCGCTCGAGTCCCTGACCGAGCGCGGTCTCACGGTCTTCTTCTCGTCCCATGTCATGGACGTCGTCGAGCGGCTCTGTGACGAGATCGCGATCATCCATCAGGGCGTGCTGCGAGCGCGCGGGACGTTGGCGGAGTTGCGTCGAGCGGCGGGGAAGCCCCCGGACACTTCCCTCGAGGATCTCTTCGTCGAGATCGTGGGTGGCGAACTCCGGTCGGGCGAGGGCCTCGACTGGTTCGGCGGGTGATGATGCCCTCACTGTTCTGGACTCACGTCAGCAGTGTCGTGCTCGTGGGTTGGCGGATCGCCCTCCGAAGTCTCACGCGCATCGGGCGCGTTGCCATGGTCATCTCGCTGGCGATGACGTTGACTCTCGCCGGGTTCCTCTTCTTCGCGGTCCGCGGGGGCATTGGAGACTCGGCGGTGCCGGATGGCGCACTACGGGTCGTCTTGCTGTTCGTGTTCGGAATGGGGTGTCTGCTTCCTCTGCTCTCCTTCCACCGTGGCGGAGTCACCGACCCGAGCGCGCTGTTCCGCTATCCCGTGCATCCCATCTCGGTCTTCGTCGGCATGGTTCTCGCCCGGCTTCTCTCCCTCGGCTCCCTGTTCCCGCTCGCCATCGGTTCGGCCATCGCGGTCGAGTTCGCCGGAGACCGAGCCCTGCTCTGGCTTCCCGTCCTCGGCATCTATTCCGCGCTGCATCTCGGGGTCCTCGTGATCACTCAGGCGGGGCTTCTCGCGTTCCACACGCTGCTCGCCAGTCGACGCGTTCGCGACATCCTGAACGTCTCCGGCGCGCTCCTCGGAGTGGGGATCTACCTCGGAATGACGGCACTCCGACGCGATGCGACCGGTACGGATCTCGGCGTCTGGAGTGCAACGATTCCGGAGACGATCTGGAAGCTCCTCCCGTCGACCTGGGCCGCGGACGCGATCGTCGTCGTCACCGGCGGAGCCGCTGTCTCGTGGACCAGCGGCGCGGGAGTCGTGGGACTCCTCCTGATCGTCATGCTGGGCTCGATCATCGGCGGCCGGGCGAGCCAGCGCGCGTTCTGGGCAGAGATCCAGTCGGAGGGCCCCGCGCGCGAGCGATCGATGGCGCACGAGCCTTTCTCCGGCCTGGCGTGGTTGCCCGTTCCGGGCCTGATCCGCTGCATGGTGCTCCGGGAGCTCACGCACCTTCGACGGGACCCGGTGCTGAAGAGCCTCCTCATTCGACAGCTGGGATTCGTGGTGATCCCGATCCTGCTGCCGTTTCTCAACCGGCAGGTGCCGACGGGGAGCGAGATCGTCTACGTGATCGGGTTCTTCGTCCTGATCGGCGGGGGCGAATTGCTGCTCAACCTGCTCGCGATCGAAGGGCGAGGACTCTCGCACCTGCGTTCGCACCCGATCCGAATGCGGGATGCGCTCTTGGCCAAGAACCTCGCCTACGGTGCCTGCCTACTCCCGATCAACCTCGGGGCCATGCTGCTCGTCGATGGCCTGCTCGGTTTCCCGATCGCCCCGGTCCTCGTCGCCTGGGTCGGCGTCGGGAATCTCGCGGTGGCGACCGCGATCGGCAACCTCGGCTCGATCTACTTCCCGATTCCGCTACCGAGCGCGACCAAGCGGGCGATCCAGAGCACCGGCCGTGAGGGGAGCCGTGGACGACTGACGGGGCGCTTCGCCTTCCTGGGATTCATCCTCCTGGCGACGTCGCCGGTCCTGGTCCTCGCCATCGTGACGGAAAGGGTGGACGTGTTCGGACGACTGGTCTGCCTGAGCGGAATCACCATCTACTCTGCGCTCGTGTACCTTCTCACCCTCTCGTTCGTCGATCGCGTGTTCGAGCACCGTGCCGAAGCGATCGGCAGGTCGATCGGGGGTTGAAGGCGTCAGGCGGTCGCGTCGGGTCGGAGATGCGCGACGATCGTATCGTGCAGCAGGTCGAGGTCGATGGGTTTCGAGATGTAGTCATCCATGCCGACCTCGGTGCACCGCGCGCGTACACCCCTCACCACGTTGGCGGTCAGCGCGATGATGGGTCGCGGTCTTCGCCCCAGCTCCCGCTCGATCGCACGGATACGTCGGGTCGTCTCGAAACCATCCATGTCCGGCATCTGACAGTCCATCAGACTGATGTCGTACTCCGTCGCTCGAACACGGTCGATCGCTTCCGCGCCGCTCGGTGCGACGACGGCGACGAACCCGAAGTCCTCGAGTGCCTCGGCCGTGACCAGCTGGTTGATGGCATTGTCCTCCACGACCAGGATGCGCGGAGTTCCGTCCTCTGAGGCCATGCTTCCTCGGTCCTTCGGTGGGCCTGATCTCGGTTTCATCGGATCGATGGCGGGCCGAGTGGACTGTTTCTCCCCCCGAGCCGCTCAGCGTCCTCGACGGGCCGCGAGGTGATCGCTCAAGGCACGTTCGACGAGTTGTCGATATCGCTGCGGGTAGAAGTGGGATGACATGAACCCCGAGGTTCTCGGAACTTGCTCGAGCGGTTGCAGCTCGGTCGTTCGCGAAGACGCGAGGAAGACGCATGCTCTGACCGCGGTGGTCTTCAGCGGGGAACTCGACCGGGTCATGGCCGCGCTGAACATCGCCACCGCAACGGCGGCCACCGGGGCGAAGGTTGCACTGTTCTTCACCTTCTGGGGCACCTCCGCGCTGATCGACCCGAACCGATCCGTCCGAGGAAAGAGCCTCGTCGAGCGCTGTTTCGGCCGGCTGCTTCCGCGGGGCGCCCGAAGTCTGAAGTTGTCGCGACTCCACCTCGCGGGCATCGGGCGGTCGCTGCTCCTGAGGGAGATGCGTCGCAAGGGAGTCGCGGACCTCGAGGCTCTCCTATCGGCTGCGGGGGATCTCGGTGTCGAGATCGTCGTCTGCGAGATGTCGATGTCCATCATGGGCATCGCGCCCGCGGAGCTGGTCGATTATCCCGGGCTTCGGGTTGCCGGGGCGTGCTCCTATGCCGAACTCGCCGCTCGGTCCGAGAGCACTCTTTTCATCTGAAGGGTCGTGTCTTGGATCACCGATGCGTGGATGCCCGATCGTTGCGCTGTCCTCTGCCGGTCATCGAGGTGGCGAAGGCGGCCCGCGAGCTCGGCCCCGGATCGATCATGACCGTCGTCGCCACGGACCCCGCCTTCACCATGGACATCGAAGCGTGGTGTCGACGGACGGGGAACACGCTGGTCGAGGTGGAGCGAAGCGGGGACGAAGTGGTGGCGACGATCCGGATGGAAGCGCGCGCGGCGGAGGGGGAGGGGCCGAGCCATGTCTGAGATCGAGGCGAGCCACGGGGCGACGGTCGCGGATGACGCGCCGCTCCTGTCGATTCGAGATGCCGTCGCGCGAATCGACCACGAGCTCCAGCGGCTGTGGGGACAGGATCGGGCGCACGCGACAGAGGCCGGTGTCGCGAGGATTCGCCGTTGGCTCCGAGAGGCCGAGGCGATGGCCGAGGCCCAGGCCCAGGCGGTTGCCCACGCGGCGGAGCACGGCGCCGATCTCCTGGAGGCGAAGAGCCGTGCGGAGGAGCTGAGTCAGACCAAGAGCCACTTCTTGGCGTGCATGTCCCACGAGTTGCGCACACCGCTCCACGCCATTCTGACGCTGTCCCAGTTGGGGGTGCGAAAGGGGGTAGGCCTGGGTCCGGAGAAGGCCCTTCTCTACTTCCGCCGCATCGAACAGAGCGGCCGAATCCTCGCGCAGCTCGTCGCCAACCTCCTCGATCTCTCGCAGATCGAAGCGGGTCGAATGGAGCTCGTTCCCGTTCCGACCGACATGGGAGAGATCACCCGGGCCGTGGTCGAGGAGTTCCGATTTGCGTTGGAGGAGAAGACGGTGGAGGTCGAGCTCGAGATGGCGGGTGACCTTCGGATCGAAGCGGACGGCCAGCGACTCCATCAAGTGCTGCGCAACCTGATCGGGAATGCGTTGAAGTTCTCGCCCAGCGGCAGCCGCTTGTCCTTGTGCTGGGTCGCTCGCGCGGACGAGGTCGAGCTGAGCTGCCGGGATCGAGGTCCGGGAATCCCACCCGAGGATCTCCAGCGAGTCTTCGAGCGATTCGCGCAGAGCGCCAGCCGACCTCGAGAGGCGGCGGGCACCGGACTCGGGCTGACCATCGCCTTGGAGATCGTCCAGGGCCATGGCGGACGGATCTGGGCGGAGAATCACCCGTCCCGCGGTGCGGTCTTCCGCGTCACGTTGCCGAGGGTTTTCTCACCGGTCACCGAAGCGATCGTGTGACGGACTCGACGCCCCGGTCGTCCGGGTGTGTCGAGCGCTCCGAGCTCACGGTGTGGGATCGATGCCGAGCACCCTCTCGATGCGATCGAGGCGATTCTGATCCGCTTCCCGTCGGCCCCGCAGGTCTTGGATCTGCTCGCGGAGCCGATCCATGTCCTGTCGATCCCGGAGCGAGTTGCGAGACAGCTCTTCGAGTCGCGCCTCGAGGCGAGATTGGATCTCGAGAAGCTCGCGCTGTGCCTCGCGCAACCGATCGAGTTCTTCCAGCTTCCCGGAGTGCAGAGCGATCTCGCTCTCGAGCGCCGTGAGCCTCTCGACCGAAGCGCCGAGTTCTCGGGTGGTCGACTCGATCTGCCTCTGTTGTTCCCGATTGACCTCGGTCTCTCGGGCGAGATCTCGTTCCAAGGTCTCGATCCGGGTCTGGTGAAGACCGATCTCCTCCCGGTTCGAGTCGATCTCCGTCTGGTTCTGATCGATGCGACGGCGCTCGTTCTCGATTTCCTGACGGAGCCGTCGATCGCCACTACTCAGGTAGAAGTAGACTCCCCCGAGTCCGATGAGCGCGAGCAGGATGAGCGGAAGGCCGAGTCGTGCTATGGTAGTCTCCCCTCGTCGGAGCCCGCCATTATCGAGCTCCGAGGAGCGTGCGCAACAGGTCCAGGAGAGCGGCCGCATGGTCGAGGGTACAACCGAGGGATCACCGGTACCGGCATCCGGGGCGCTCTCCGAGTCACCGACGTCCGTCGCGTCGAAGCCGGCGAACGACGCGCGGGTCGCACTGGTGTCGACGGGGGCGCACGTCGGTGACCGGGTCCGCTCCCTGCTCGCCTGTCTCGGCGCCATCCAAACACGATCGTCCATTCGATGGTGCTTCACCGTTGTCGGAGATCCGCAGTCGAGACTTCCGGAGCTTGCGGCCGATCACGGTTTCGAGTTCGTGGGCTGGTCCAGCGCCGCGGCCGACCTGGGCCTGGTTCTCGGTGATTCGGTGCGCGGCCTCTCGGTGCTCCACGCGCTCGGTGATCACGCCGCGGTCGCATGCGCCCGAGCCGCTCGCGGGCTCCCCGCGTCGGTGATCT
>JAGQRC010001081.1 GCA_020425835.1 Planctomycetota bacterium
TTCCGAGGCGAAGAGGAAGCGACCATCGAGATCGAGGTAGTAGAGGGGCTTGATCCCGACGCGGTCGCGCGCGAGGAAGAGCTCGTGCTTCGAACGGTCGTAGACCGCGAACGCGAACATCCCGTTGAGCCGGCTCAACCCCGCATCGCCCTCGCGCTCGACGAGCTCGACGAGGACCTCGGTGTCGGAGTGCGTCTGGAACGCGACTCCCTGGGACTCGAGGTGATCGCGGATCTCGGCGAAGTTGTAGATCTCTCCGTTGAACACGATGGTCGAGCGGCCGCTCGATGTGCTCATCGGTTGGTGACCCCCGGAGAGGTCGATGATGCTCAGGCGGCGATGCCCGAGGGCGACCGGCCCCAGCTCCGAGTCCCGATCCACGAGCAGTCCGCTGTCGTCGGGGCCGCGGTGGATGATCGACTCGGACATGCGCTCGATGAGTCCCGGCTCCTCGAAACCGACGAAGCCGCAGATCCCGCACATTTCAATCCCTCGCTTCGGGACTCAGTCGAACGCGGATGGTCCGGTCCACTCCGGTGCGCAGGTCCGCGAGAGCGATCGGGCGCTGGAACCCATCGTCGGGCGGGCTGATCAGCTCGTGAGGGACGAAGTAGCGGGACGATCCCATGTGGATGGTCGTGAACACGTCGCCCGGCTCGAGGGACTCGATCCCCGTGGGGTCTCCCTCGACGTGGTCCGCGATCTCGATCCCGTCGTCGTGCAGGGTGATGCGACGACGGAAACGGACATCGATCTCGCGCTTCTTGTAGATCAGCACCTTCACCAGCAGAGACTTCAACCAGTAGGCCGCCGATTTGAATCGACCGAAGGTGAGACTGAACAGACGGAAGGCCATGAACCGCCAGGGATCCATGACCGGGCGCGACGCCTGGAAGAACTGGCCCTCGACGAGGATCGAGTCCTCGGTGATCTCGGCCGAGCGGTCCTTGACGTCGATCTGGTTCGAGAAGGTCTTCCCGTTCGCCAGTCGACCGATGTAACCGCAGTTCGAGAAGGCGAGCCGCTCCTCCTGCCGGTCGAACAACTTCACGACCCCGCCCTTGTGCACGCCGACGTAGAGGTCGTAGCGCTCGCGCCGCACCTTGAGCAGGCCGGCGTCGGGGAAGTGGACGACTCCCGGCGACTCGCTCGGGCCGCGAGGAGGCAGCGCGTCGTGGCGGTGCGCCGTCGCGCCGAGGTAGGCGAAGACCGTGTTGTTGAGGAGCGGGAAGAGATTGTAGATGTCGACGGTGCCGAGCCCTGCCGCGGAGAGGGTGCGCACCGCCGGACGCATCGTCTCGGCGATCCAGCTCGCGACGGGGCACTGCCCCGCCATCATCTCGAACGCCGCGGGGTAGTAGGTCTGGGTGTTCCGGCTCGTGTACTCGCCGCCGATGCTGCGGTCCGGATGCATGAAGTGCGCGATGAACTCGAAGGAGCGCTTCAGCGACTCCAGCAGGCGCTCGTCGCCGGAC
>JAGQRC010001082.1 GCA_020425835.1 Planctomycetota bacterium
TCCCCTGCGCCGAGGCGCTGTCTCGCGGATCTTCGCCTCCCGCCGCCGACGATCTGACCCGACGGAAGTCCACGGTCTCCCCGATGGCGCAATGTTCACCCGGGGTGCGTGGATCGCCGAATGACAAACCAGAGGTTCAGAGACCCACCGCTTCACCGCAATGGGGCCACTGCGAAAGAGAGTCGGGCATGACCCGCGAACGTTTCCTCTTCACGTCCGAGTCCGTCTCGATGGGACACCCGGACAAAGTCGCCGACCAGATTTCCGACGCCGTCCTCGACGCCTACCTCGCCGAGGATCCGAACAGTCGCGTCGCTTGCGAGACCCTGGTCACGACCGGTCTCGTCCTGCTCGCGGGAGAGGTGACCAGTGAAGGTCGCCCATCGCTGGCGGACATCGCTCGAAAGACCGTGGAGGAGATCGGGTACACCGACGCGGACATGGGCTTCGACGCCCACACCTGCTCGGTCCAGGTGGCGCTCGATCGACAGTCTCCGGACATCGCGATGGGCGTCGATGAGGGGGCCGGCGCGCACACCGAGCAGGGGGCCGGCGATCAGGGCCTGATGTTCGGTTTTGCGTGCGACGAGACGCCCGAGCTGATGCCGCTGTCGATCGCGCTGTCGCATCAGCTCGTCGCCAAGCACGCGGAGCTTCGGCAGAGCGGGGCGCTCGCCTACCTTCGTCCCGACGCGAAGAGTCAAGTCACGATCGAGTACATCGATGGCGTTCCCGCGCGCGTCGACACGATCGTGCTGTCCACGCAGCACACGCCCGACGTGACGCAGGAGCAGATCCACGAGGACGTGCGTCACAAGATCGTCGAGTCGGTCGTCCCTTCGGACCTGTTGGACGAGCGGACCCGTTACCTGATCAACCCGACCGGTCGCTTCGTCATCGGTGGACCCTACGGAGACTGCGGCCTGACCGGTCGTAAGATCATCGTCGACACTTACGGCGGACATGGTCGACACGGGGGTGGAGCGTTCAGCGGTAAGGACCCGTCCAAGGTCGACCGCTCGGCCGCGTACATGGCGCGACACGTCGCGAAGAACATCGTGAGGGCCGGGCTGGCCAAGCGTTGTGAGGTGCAGCTCTCCTACGCCATCGGCGTGGCCGAGCCCACGTCGGTGCTCGTGGAGACTTTCGGGACAGCGACCGTGCCCGAGGCGGAGATCGAGGATCTGGTGCGGAGAAACTTCGAGCTGAAGCCGAAGGGTCTGATCGAGTACCTCCAACTCAAACGGCCGATCTACAGCGAGACGGCTCGCCACGGCCATTTCGGACGCGAGCTTCCCGACTTCACCTGGGAAGACACCGGCGCCGCCGCTCGTTTGCGCTGACCGCGGCGAGCCCGAGATCATCGACGACGCGACCCCGAGAGAACTCGGGGTCGCGTCGTTTCATGCTCGGCCCTGGCGCAACGCCTCGTACATGAACACGGCGACGGCGCTCGAGAGGTTGATCGAGC
>JAGQRC010001083.1 GCA_020425835.1 Planctomycetota bacterium
CGCAACGGCCTGGAGGCTTTGAGGCGTTTGCAGAACGTGGTCCGCCGCGTGGCGGATCAGTGGCGCCCGGCCTCGGCGTCGGAGGCGTACCACATCGTCCGTCAGCGGCTCTTCAGGACGCCGGATGCCGATGCGCTCGCCTCGATCGCGGCTACCTCTCGAGCGTTCGTCGCTCTGTACCACCAACATGCCGACGAGTTTCCCCAAGAGAGTCGCGCCGGCGGTTACGAAGACCGGATCAAGGAGACCTACCCAATCCACCCGGAGCTCTTCGATCGGCTTTATGAGGATTGGTCGAGCCTGGAGCGGTTCCAGCGCACCCGGGGTGTGCTGCGGCTGATGAACGAGGTGATCTATGCATTGTGGGTGGGCCAGGACCACTCGCCGCTGATCATGCCGTCGTCGATCCCGATCGCAACGTCGCGAGTCAACTCCGAGTTGACGCAGTACCTCCAGGATTCTTGGAAGGCGGTGATCGACGCTGATGTCGACGGACCGAACTCCGAGCCGCGACGGATCGACGAAAGCAAGCCGCTTTTCGGGCAGAGGTCAGTGACCCAGCGCCTCGCGCGCACGGTGTTCTTCGGTGCGGCTCCGACGATCGGTTCGGCTCAGAAGGGCCTTGAGACGCAACGTGTGTTCCTCGGGACCGCGACACCAGGCGATCAACCCGGCAACTTCCACTCGGCGCTGACGGCTCTCTCCGATCGCGCGACCTTCTTCTATTCGGCGAGCGGCCGCTACTGGTACGACCTGCAGGCGAACATCTCTCGGCGAGCGAAGGATCGCGCCGAGCGTGTCCACGTCGGTGAGGTTTACGCAGAGATCGCGAAGCGTCTAGAGGGACAGGCTTCGACTCGAGGGTCGTTCGCGGGAGTGCACGTCTGTCCCGACGATGGGGCCGACATCCCCGATCTCCCGGAGGCGCGGTTGGTCCTGCTGCCACCGAAGGTCTCGCACAAGCGACGGAGCACCGATTCCGGGGCGATCAAGTTCGCTCAGAACGCAACTGAGCGCCGAGGAACGTCCAACCGGAAGTACCGGAACATGGTCGTGTTCCTGGCGGGCGACGAAGCTCGCATGCAGGAGCTCGAGAGCTCCATCCGCGACTACATCGGCTGGTCGGAGATCCTCGCCCACGAGGACGACCTCGATCTGACCGGCAGCCAGCGAAAGCAGGCGCAGGAGCGACAGCAGAAGGCGTCGGAAACCAGCGACGCCCGCCTCCTCAGCGCCTATCAGTGGGCGTTGATTCCCCACGGGCAACCGATTGAGATCGAGACGGTGAAGGTCGAGGGGCAGAGCGATTCGCTCGCCGAGAGGGTGAGCCGACGGCTGGGAAACGACGGAGCGCTGGCGGTGCAGCATGCAGGGGCGGCCATCAGGCTCCAGTTGGACAACTCGTCGGCAAGCAAGCTTTGGGCGGGCGGGAGCCTCCCGCTGGGGCAGCTTTGGGACTTGTATGCGGAG
>JAGQRC010001084.1 GCA_020425835.1 Planctomycetota bacterium
TCGCCCGCGACGGCTATCTGCCTTATGGCAGGATTCTCAAGGATGACGAACTTGAGCTTTTGCGGGCCGAGTACGACAAGGAATTCGAGCGAGCCGAGCGCGGCGAGGATCGCACTGGACCCGTCCTCGACGACCTCGATGTCCGCCCCCGCCTTCGACAGGAGATGGCTGACCAAGCGTCGGTTGTCGACACCGTCCTCGGCGTAGAGGATGCGGAGTCCTTCCAGCGGACGCGTCTCCTCGAGGAGCCCGGAGAGCTCCTCCGACACCGGCGTCGCGGCGATCGTCGAGTCGACGTCACGAACGAGTGGCGTTCCGGCGACGACCATGGGGGCGATCGAGACGGTGAAGACGCAACCCTCACCGAGTTTGCACCGGACGCTGATCTCGCCTCCGAGGAGTTTCGCGAGCTGTTGGGAGATCGCCAGGCCGAGCCCGGTTCCTCCGAAGCGTCGGGTCATCGAGCTGTCGGCCTGGACGAACGGCTCGAAGACCGCGCGCTGCTGCTCATCCGACATCCCGATGCCGTTGTCGAGCACCTCGACCTCGAGGCGACCGGTGTCGGGATCGAAGCGGAGGCGAACGACGATCACCCCGCAGTCGCTGAACTTGACGGCGTTGCCGATGAGATTGACGAGGATCTGCCGCAGCCGAGTGGGATCACTTCGGACGGTCTCGGGCACGTCGGAACGGATCTCGAGCTCGAGCCCGAGCCCCTTCTGCTCCGCCCGGAGCGCGCAGCTGCGGCACACGTCCTTCAGCAGCTCGATCGGCGAGAACTCGAGCACCTCGACCGACAGCTGTCCCGCCTCGAGTTTCGAGACGTCGAGAATGTCGTTGATCAGCTGGAGGAGATGCTCCCCGTTGCGGCGGATGGTGAGCGCGGCCTCCGCCCGGCGCTCATCGCTCTCCGTGCGGTCGACGGCGATCTCCGAGAATCCGAGGATGGCCGTCAATGGCGTGCGGAGCTCGTGGCTCATGTTCGCGAGGAACTCGCTCTTCGCGCGGTTCGCCGCTTCCGCTTCGATCCTCGCCTGCTCCAACTCCTGGATGTGCGCCTTGCGGAGGGTGACATCCTGGATGACATACGAGTGATGGTGGTGTCCGGTCGGCGAGATTCCGAGGTAGCTCACCGTCGTCGAGAACCAGCGGGGTACCCCGGCCAGGTGGTGTTCGTACTCGAAAGAAGCCGGCTGCCCGCTGGTCCGGCTGCGATCGTAGTGATCGATCCAGTTGGCGATCGCCTCCGGGGGAACACCGAGATCGGACGCGCGGACTCCGACCATCTCCAGCGGCGTCCGTCCGAACATCCGCGCGGTGGCCGGATTGTCCGAGAGGTGCACGATCTCATCGTCCACGATCTCGACCACCCCCATGAGGAGCGGCGTGCTCTCGTAGAACGCTTCGAGGATGCCCTGACTCTGA
>JAGQRC010001085.1 GCA_020425835.1 Planctomycetota bacterium
GTTGAGAAACTCATTCCGGCCGAGAGCCCGAGCTTCCTGCGCCCAGCACACCCGTCGAAACTCGAAGTATGAGCCAGCCCGATAGCGGGAGTTCGCTTCGAGGAGGCCCGCGCCCGGCGTCGTCGCCGGCGACGGTGCGCGCGGGTCGCTCCGTCGGCCACGTGTTCGATGGATCATGTCGTCTCGCAACCGGCGCGTGTATCCTGAGCGAGCTTCCCGTCCCGGCATCGGTAGCCGAGACGTGGGCACCGCGGTGACTCCCTTCAGTATGGCTCTTCGAGGGTGCGGCTCCTCGAAAGCGGCGAGCCGTGGTCGTTCGTCGTCCATCGTCCGCTGGCCCCATCGATCCCGCGTGCTCACGATCACGGAACCCGTCCCGGCGTCGGCCGGTGAGGCGATGGACTCGGTCCCCCGAGTTTCGAGTTCTGGACAGCCACGGGTGAGGACACCATGACGCACTTCTATACGCCTCCGCTCGTCGTCGATATCGTCTACCTCGGTGCTCTGAACGACGAGCTACGGAGTCTTCTCGCGGGTCTGTACGAGATGCTCCACCGCGATCTCGGGCTCCCGCGCGGCGCGGATGGTCTGCCGGTCGTGCCCCCGCGAGAGCAGGACCCCACCGATCCACCGAGCTGGATACGACCCGGAAGCGCAGCGCCCCCCGATGGGTTCGAGTCGTCGGAAGGGGGACGGCTACTCGGTCGGCCCGCTCCCTACTGGCGGAACCTCGCGGCACGGCGCGACGTCGAAGTCCCGGTCTTCCTCGGACGCGATTTCGAGACCATGACCGCGGATCGCGAGCGGTCCACAGCGGAGGATCCCGAATCGCACCGCGTGATCGTGGCGCTCTTGACCCGCGGCGCCCTGGATCTCCCCGGCAAGAAGATCGACGGTTTCCTGAACGCGCTCGACGACCTCGGTGCTTCCGGCGCCGTGGTGCTCCACGTCCCGCTCAGCCGCGAGTGGTTCTCCAATCCCCGGCTGCAGCAGATCCCGCTACGAGATCATCTCTTCCCATCGGCGATCCCCGGTGCTCACGACCGTCCGAGTCTCGAGGTGATCGAGGAGGCGATTGCCGTCGAGCTCTGCCGACTCCTCGGGGGGCGTGCCGTGCGCGTGTTCATCAGCCACGCCAAGGCGGACCTCGATCCGACGGGCAGGGTGGCGGGCGAGATCCTGAGCTACCTGCAGAACCGAACTCGGATCAAGGCGTTCTTCGACGCGCTGGACCTCCAACCCGGGAACGACCTGATCGAACAACTCGGGCGAGCACAGGAGCACGGTCTGCTCCTGTGCGTCGAAGGCGACGACTTCGCCGACAGTCCCTACTGCGAAGGAGAAGTGCTCGCCGCGAAGCGCAATGGCCTTCCCATTCTCACGGTGACCTGTCTCCGTCGCGGCGAGGCGTGCAGCCTGGCCTTCGGTGGGAATCACCGCCGAGTTCCTTGGCCGATGG
>JAGQRC010001086.1 GCA_020425835.1 Planctomycetota bacterium
ATGAGGTCGGCGGTTGGGCGCGGCTCGTCCATCTCGTCGCTAGCGAGCAGCGACTCGATCCGCGCCTCCATCTCGTCCGGCAGCTTGAACCCGTCGCTGCCGAAGAACTTGATGCCGTTGTCCTGGTACGGGTTGTGGGACGCCGAGATGACGGCACCGGCGTCGGCGCGCATGTCCTGGATGAGAAACGCGATGCCTGGCGTCGGCAGTGGACCGACGAAGTGCGCGTCCACTCCCATCGACACGATCCCGCACGCGAGCGCCTCCTCGAGGAGGTAGCCGCTCAAGCGCGTGTCTTTCCCGATCAAGATCCGACTGCGATGTCCCGGCACCCCTCCGAGCAGATGGGCCACCGCGCGACCGAGCCGCATGACCGTCTCCGCCGTCATGGGCTCGACGTTGGCGACGCCACGGATGCCGTCGGTGCCGAACAGCTTGGGGGGGAACGATTCCGTAGGCTCGCTCATCGGAACGACGCAGGGACGCGATCGGTGCGGTCAGGAGCGTGACGCGAAGGCGCCCCGCGAGCGATCGACCGGACGAAGGATCAGGGTGCCTCGGGCTCGGCGGCCTCGACGTCCGCGGACTCGGGTGCCTCGGGAGTCGGCGAAATTACCACGCGCACGCTCGCCGGTTCAAGGACGATGACCTCGACGCGACCCGGCGTCCGCAGCACGGGCGTGACCTCGTGCTCGCCCGGCTCCAGGCTCGAGACGTCGACGGAGGCGGCGAAGGAGCTGTCCCTCGCCACGGGATCGACGGCGGCAAAGGGGCCCCTCACCGTGGCCGTCAGCAACGCCGGCTCGACCCGGACCTCGACACCCTCGGGAATGCCGTAGACCGCGATGGGAACGTCCGACAGGCTGCGCTCGACCACGACCTCTTCGATCACGAGGGAGAGCACCACGGTCTCGGGTCGAACGCTGCGGATCCGACGGTCGCTGCGGTCGAGGAAGACCCGCTCCCGTAGGTTGGCCCGCAAACCGTCGACGTCGACGGGCTGCGTCTCGATCCGGTCGACCTCGTCCGCCTCGCTCTCGGCGAGGCTGACGACGACCTGCTCCGGCGAGATCCTCGAGCTGGCGCGGTCGAGACGGAACCCGGTCTGAACGTCGCCGACCGTGGTCCAATCGACGGGCACCTCTTTGCGCACCAGGCGCTCGACCTCGACCCGGATCCGCTCCGGGCTGATCTGCGTGACCGCCAGCCCGGGCGGCAGCGCAAGCTGCTCTCGCGCGATCACGAAGCTCGATACGCCGGGCTCGATCGAAGACAGATCGAGCGAGAGCGCGAGCTTGCGGGGGGTCAGCATCGTCTGGCGCGCACGGGGGCCGGCGACGCGGATGGAGACGGTCGCCGGCACCTCGTTCGTGATCACGAGATCCGCGGGCAGGCTCGCCAGCTCGAGTGGGGCGAAGTAGGCGACCTCCGAGTCGTGCTGCGTC
>JAGQRC010001087.1 GCA_020425835.1 Planctomycetota bacterium
AGCGGGTCCGCGGCACCAACGCGATCGGTACCGCGCTCGCGGAACGACACCCCGTCGCTTGCGTGGGTTCTGCGCATCTCAATCGAGCGAACCACGGCTTGGTCTGCTACGCCTCCCCCATCTTCTCGCCGTGCGGCGAGTTGACCGGCTTGCTCGACTTGACGGCGAGCGTCGACGCCGCGTCCGATTTCGCACGAGGGCTCGCGCCGAATCTCGCGGCCCGGATCGAGGAGGCATGGCGCCTGGATGTGTTGGCGAGCGCCGTTTCCGGTGGGCTCGGACGATTGGTGTCGACCCTGGAGTCCGCGCGACAGCCCGCCGCGCTCATCGACGTCGGAGGACACCTCCGCTATGCCAACCCGAGGCTCCGCGAGTTGGTGGGGGAGCGTCGGCATCTCGAAGCGCTGACCGGATTGTCCTGGACTCGACTCCGCGAGGGGGCGGGCGATGGACTGCAGAGTGCGGCGGGCAGTCCGCTCCGAGGTCGACGGATGACGGTTCATCCGCTGCTCGATGACAACGGTGCCTGGATCGGGGCGCTGCTCTACGTCGACCGGGCGCTACCGATCGAGCGTTCCGCGACGCGAGGCCGCGCTCCGGACCCCGAGCCGGTCGAAGCGATCGTTCGCAGTCGCCCGCTCGCCCCGGAGTCGGCCCCGACATCGCCCCTGGGTGCGCTCGACGGTTCCGATGCCGCCTTGATCGATGCCCTGCGTCGTGCCGCCCACCTCGCGCACACCTCGATCCCCCTCTTGATCCAGGCCGAGACGGGGACCGGCAAGGACCTCCTCGCCCACGCCATTCATCGCGAGAGCCATCGCCGCAACGGGCCGTGGATCGCCCTCAACTGCGGAGCGTTCACGGAGTCGCTCCTTCAGAGCGAGCTGTTCGGCTACGCCGGCGGGGCGTTCACGGGAGCCGCCCCGGGAGGCCGAGCCGGATTCGTGGAGGTCGCCGACGGCGGTACCTTGTTCCTCGACGAGGTGGCCGATCTCTCGCTTCCCGCGCAGTCCGCGCTCTTGCGATTCCTCGATGATGGGACCTACTACCGGGTGGGCGAGACACGCGAGCGACATGCCGACGTCCGGCTGGTCTCGGCGACCTGTCGCGACCTCGATGCGGCGGTCGCAACGGGCCGCTTCCGAGAGGATCTGTTCTACCGACTGCGAGGTGCGGAGTTGAACCTCCCGCCGCTCCGGGAGCGCGAGGATCTTCCGGAACTCGTCGAGACCATGCTCCAGCGGGTGTCCGGTGAGCTGAATCTCTCCGTGCCTCGCTTCGAGGTGGCGGCACACGCGGCGGTGCTGGCGTACGGTTGGCCCGGCAACTTCCGGGAGCTCAAGCAGACCCTCTCGGTCGCGGTCGCGTTGTCCAGGGGAGGACGGATCGTGCTCGATGCGCTCCCATCCAACGTCACCGGCGCGTGGGACGCCGACGCCGCGTT
>JAGQRC010001088.1 GCA_020425835.1 Planctomycetota bacterium
CAGATCCCCATCGCGATCGAAGTCGGAGACCGCTCCGCCCGCGCCGTAGCGCCCCTGCTCATCCGGGAAGAGCCCCGGCAGGGCCGGGGCTCGGTGGAGACCGAACCGGATCCCGGAGGCCGCGGTACGGTCGACGAACGTGCAGTCCGGGAACGACTGCCCATGGGATGCGGTCGCCGCCCAGAGCGCGATGATGGCAAGGACTCCGACTCTCGTGCGCACTCGCGGCTTCCCTTCGTCGACGAGCCCGTTCGTCCTCGCGATCGCCGATCCATCGGGAATCGCGATGAAGCTTGGACGGGACGCGAGCCACGGATTATAGCAGCATCTCGTCTCCGACCCCGATCACCGCTGGCCCAGCCCGTCGAGAACGTCGAGCTTTCCGGTGCCAGCCCGTCCGGCGAAACTCGCAGCGATGCCCGAATCTCCCCGACCGCTCCCCGACCCCCGCCCCGCGGACTGGCGCGAGCGACTCGTCGACTATCGTCGGAAGGCACTGGATGGCCCCGAACTCCGACGACGCGCCGCGACGGCGCTGGTTCTCGTCGATCCGACCGACGGCGCGGCGCCCGAGATCCTGTTCATCGAGCGCGCACAACGTGCGGGCGATCCGTGGTCCGGTCAGGTCTCGTTTCCGGGGGGCCACGCGGACCCGTCGGATCCCGACCTCGTCGCCACGGCACGACGCGAGTCGTACGAGGAGCTCGGTCTCACGCTCGGCGACCCCTTGACCATCCTCGACGATCGGCCGGTCCACACCGGCCCCCACACCGTCGTGACACCCCACGTCTTCGTCGTGACCGCGCGACCGGAGCTGCGCCTCGATCCGCGCGAGGTGAACCGGGCGATCTTCGTCGAGCTCGCGGAGCTCGTCGCGCCGACGCGACGGACGATCTACCGTTGGGAACGCGACGGGGCGCGATTCCGGTATCCGGCGATCACCCTCGACGAGCGCAGCATCCTCTGGGGGCTGACCTACCGAAGCGTGGCGAACTTCGTGCAGATCCTCGGGCACGATCTTCCCGAACGCGTCGACGAACGAGGAGACGAGAGGAAAGAACCATGAACCGCAACCGATGGCGAGTGCTCGGGGTGGTCGCAGCGATCGTCGCCGGAGTCATCGCCTCGACTCTCGATCGCGGACCGATGAAGACCGCCCTGATCGTCGCAGCGGTGGTGAGCGCCAGCATGGCGCTGGGGATCCTCTCCGGCGGAGGCTGACAGGCCCGACCGGGAGCCGGGTCCGGCTCCTGCTCGATGGGATGAGAAGGCCAGTCTCCTTTGGGCCTCCGAGCCCGTCTTAGTTTTGGAGCTCCACTCTAAGTGAAGACTCCGTCGGAGACTGGCCTTCTCATCCCATCGAGTGTGCTGACACAGAAGTTCGTGGGCGAAACGCCGGGCCTCGACGACTCTGGCTTTGTTGCAGCTCCTCGAAGGAG
>JAGQRC010001089.1 GCA_020425835.1 Planctomycetota bacterium
TATCGTCAGGCGACAGGGAGCTCGATCTCCTCGCACCCGAGCACCGTGAACCCGAGGCGGATGTAGTCGCCGGGCTTGATCACCGTCTTCTGGATGCGCTCGCCGTTGACGACCGTTCCGTTGGAAGAGTCGAGGTCGCACAGGACCAGCACGCCATCCTTGAGTTCGATCGAGCAGTGAGCGCGCGAGATCTTCCCGTCACCGAGCACGAAGTCGGAGCTGACCGATCGGCCGATGATACAGGTCGTTCCCTGGAGGAAATCGACCTCGCGACCCAGGTCCGCGTCGCAGCCGTCGATCACCTTGATCCGGTAGCCGCGGCTGCTCTCCGGCACCTCGAGGTCGGTATCGAGCGTCAGCCCACCGGGGCCGAAGTGCTCGGTCCGACTGGGGGCGAGATCCGATGCATCGTGAGGAGTCGGCGTCGAAGGGCTCGAATCGAGGAGCCCGGGACCGGGGTCGAGCGTCGCTTCGTCGTTCGGGAACACCGCGTCGGAGCGACCGAGGATCGACGCCGGAGGGACCTTCTTCACCGGCGCGGAGCGGGTGGGTTTCGGCGGCTTGGGTGGCGAAGCGGGGTTCGCGACGCGCGGGCGAGGCGGCGGTGGCGCCGCGGCCGGCCGCGAAGAGGACGCGGGCGGTCGGGTGGGTGCGGCCGTCTTCGGCGCTTGGGCCGCCGGGCGAGGCATCCGCTCGATCTTGGGCGCTGGCGGGGTCGCGGAGCGCACGCTGGCGGTCCCGCTCTCGGCGGGCTCCGGCGCGAGCATCTGCGGGGCGACGCCCACCGATCGCGGCTCCGATGCGGTTCCGCTCGCGGGGGCTGGTTGCTTGCCGGGCGCTTCGAGCGTGAACTGGAGCTCGGTCTTCCCGACGCGAATCACCTCGAACCCCTCGAGCACGCGGGAGTCGACCTTGATATCGTTGATCGAGCTTCCCCGCTCTTCGTTGAGGTTCGTGAACCTCCACTCTCCGCGACGCACCGAGATCCGGGCATGGTTGAAGCCGCAGTACTCGTCGGGGAGCTTGATGTGGCAGCCGTCTCCCCGCCCGATCTCGAAGACGGAGATCTTCGAAAGCACGAAGACACCGCCCTTGAGTGGGCCGTTCAACACGATCAGATACGCCTCGTCTTTGCCAGACATAGAAGGACTCGCGGCTCGTTCGTCTGAAGACCGGGGACACCCCTCCCCCTGCTCCAGACTAATACACGAGTTCGGAAGTCGACAACCGAGACACGGTTCCGGGGCGCGGAAGCTCCCGGAGCAGCGAGCCCTTATCGCGATTCGGTGCCCGACGGCGGCGACCCGATCGACGACTTTCGCGTGCGGCAGACCCCGAGGTTCCGATATTCACGCTAGGAGTCCGTTGAAAAACTGCTTTCGAGGCGAGAGCCCGAGATTCCAAGGCCAGTGCCTCCGGTGAAACGCA
>JAGQRC010001090.1 GCA_020425835.1 Planctomycetota bacterium
GTGGTGACCTATGCGACGTTCAGCGCGATGGATCTGCAGTTCGCGCTGCTGCTGAGCGTGCTCAACGGGCTGTCGGTGATCATCCCCTACATCGGGGCGACGGTCGTGACGCTTCCGGTCGCGATCGTCGCGTACACCCACTTCGGGCCGAGCTCGACCTGGACCTGGGTGATGGTGGTCTATCTGATCATCCAGATCCTCGACGGGAACGTCCTGGTCCCCCTCCTCTTCTCGGAGGTGGTCAGCCTCCACCCCATCGCGATCATCGCCGCGATCCTGGTGTTCGGCGGCGTCTGGGGTGTTTGGGGAGTCTTCTTCGCGATCCCGCTCGCGACGCTGGTGCAGTCGGTCATCGAGGCGTGGCCGAGGACGTCGAGCAACAGCCCGGGCTCCGTCCGGGCAAGCGAGTAGCGCCCCCAGAGGCGAGGCGCGGTCGGCTACTCGACGCGACAGACGAGACCGTTGAGGTACTGCGACTCCGGAAAGGTCACGGAGACCGGGTGGTCGAGCGGCTGGGCGAGACGTTCGACGATCTTCAGATCGCGGCCACTGTCGAGCGCGGCGTGGAAGATCATCTCCTGGAAGGCTGCGGCGTCGACCGCCCCCGAACAGCTGAAGGTGGCGAGATACCCGCCCGGCCGGACCAGCTTCACACCGAGCAGGTTGATGTCCTTGTAGGCCCGGATCGCGCTCTTCACCCGCGAGCGCGTCGGGGCGAGCTTCGGCGGGTCGATGATCACGGCGTCGAAACTGCGGCCCTCATCCCGGAAGCGCCGGAACATCTGGAAGCAGTTGGCCGCGATCAGGTCCTCTTCGGGAATCGGAAACCCCGCGCGATCCAGGTTGCGGCGCGCCAGCGCGAGGCTCGGCGCGGAGGAGTCGACGAGGACCACTCGTTCAGCACCCGCCGCCATGGCGTGCACGGAGAACCCTCCGGAGTGCGCGAAGCCGTCGAGCACCTCGCCCGCGCCCACGAAGGGCGCGACGCGCGCCCGGTTCTCCCGTTGATCGAGGTAGAAGCCGGTCTTGTGTCCCGCCCGGAGGTCGACGAGGTACTCGAAGCCGCGTTCCCGCACGATGGTCTCGAGCGGGGGAGCCTCGCCGTGGAGCAACCCGTCCTCCAGGACGAATCCCTCCTTCTCCTCCATGTCCGGGTCTCCCCGATGCCAGATCCCGACCGGCTTCAGCTCCTCCGCGAGAAGCGAGACCAGCAGGTCCTTCCGCTCCGCCATCGCGCGGGTGGTGATCTGGACGACGAGGTAGTCCCCGTATCGGTCGACGATCAGGCCGGGGAAGCCGTCGGACTCCGAGTACACCAGTCGATAGGCGTCGGTGGACGGGTCGAGAGCGAGACGAGCCCGCGCATCGATCGCATGGCGCAGGCGCGCGCGCCAGTACTCGGGACCGAACGGGT
>JAGQRC010000107.1 GCA_020425835.1 Planctomycetota bacterium
CTTGCGCGACAACCAGGCCTCGCTCGGTGGTGGCGCCTCGCTCCTCTGCTGCCAGTCGGAGGTCGTGATCTCGGGTTGCGAGTCGACCGGCAATGTCGCCAACGCGTGGGGCGGAGCGATTCTCGCGGACGGCGCGGCGTCGATCTCCGTGGACACGTCACTGTTCGCCGGCAACTCGAGCTTCGTGTTGGGCGGTGTCATCTCGACCTCGGTCAACGGCACGCCGTTGACCCTCGATCGCTGCACCTTCGTCGGGAACTCCTCGGATGGAGGAGCGATCCTCAACCTCGTGGGTGGCTCGACCGCGGATGTTCGCAACTCCATCATCTGGGGCAATGGCCCGGGGCACTTCGTCGGATCCCCGCCGACCGTGGGGTTCAGCGATGTCGAGGGTGGATTCGCCGGCTTCGGCAACATCGACGTCGATCCGCAGTTCCGGGACCCCGACGCGGGGGACTATCGGCTGTTGCCCTCCTCACCCTGTATCGACGCGGGGGATCCTGCGAGTCCGCCCGATCCCGACGGGTCCATCGCCGACATGGGAGCCTTCGCGTTGATCGAGCCGCTGTTCCGGCGGGGGGACACCAATGGTGACGGGGTCTTCGACATCTCGGATCCGGTCTCGGCGCTCGCGGCGCTGTTCATCGTCGGAACCCCGCCCCCGGAGTGCGTCTCCGCCGCCGATGTCAACGATGAAGGCGTCTTCGACATCAGTGACGTGGTCTACGCGCTCGCCGCTCTGTTCGTCCCGGGTGCGGCTCCTCCGCCCTTGCCCTATCCCGACTGCGGGATCGACCTGACGATCGACGGCCTCGGTTGCGACGGGCCGAGCTGCCCCTGAACACTTGCCTCCACCCCCCGGGGTCCGGAAGATCGAGGCTCGATCCATCCGAGAGGACCCCATGTTCGACCCGCGACCGCTCCTGCGTCTCTTGGCCATCCTCCTCGTTCTCGGCACGCCACTGCTCGCGACCGGCGCGGTGTGGCTCATCGATCTCGCGCTGCGCACGCCGGGGAACGCTCCGGTGACCCGCGTGCTCGGCCCGGATGCCGACTCCGGTTTCGTCCTCGGCGCGTTCGGGGTCTCGGTGGCGGCGGGGGGAGACCTCGACGGGGACGGCTTCGAGGACTCGGCGGTCGCCCACATGCGCGCGAGCCCGTTGGGGCGAGCCCAGGCGGGGCGGGTGAGCGTCGTCTTCGGCAACGGGACCATCGGCGAGTCGATCGACCTCGAAGCGCCCGATCCGCGCGTGCTGAGGATCTACGGCTCGGGCAACCAGGGAGCGCGCGAGCTGGCCGGCAGCGAGATCTGGCTCGACGACGTGACCGGCGACGGGTGGGGCGACCTGTTGATCGGCCGGCAGAACTACAGCCTCTCCGGTCGGATCGGAGCGGGCGCGTTGACGATCATCGTCGGGGGCCCGGAGCTGCGTGCCCTCGCCGACGCGGGCACCGCGATCGATCTCGCGAGCCCGCCACCGTCGGTCACGATCCTGACGCTCATCGGTCGCCAGTCGTTCGCTCGTCTCGGCGTTTGGATGCGCTCGGGCGATGTCGACGGCGATGGCGTCGCGGACATCGTCGTCGCGGCCGATCAGGAGAGTGGTGTCGAGGAGCACCACGGGGCGGTCTACGTGATTCGCGGGGGCGCGCACCTCGCCGTGAACGCAGAGATCGATCTCGCCGGGTTCGGGTCGACCGCCCTGGCGGGGCAGCTGTCCCGGATCGTCCCACCCGTCGGATCCGACCACTTCCATTTCGGTGCGACCTGTCAGATCGGCGACCTCGACGGCAATGGTCGCGCGGAGGTGATGGCGGCGGCGGCGCTCAATCGAGCGGGCGCCTCGATCGGACCGTTCACCAGCTCGGACGGGTCCGGAGGGGCACCGTTCGGCCGCGCCTACGTGGTCTGGGACGATGTTTTCCCCGCCGCGCCGTGGCCCGCCGGTTTCACGATCGACCTCCAGACCATCACGCCCGCGTCCTTGACGATGATCGACGGCACTCCCCCGGAGAACGGATCGTTCGGCGAGGAGATCCTCGGTGGGCTCGACTACACCGGTGATGGGAATGCCGAGCTGTTCCTCGGCGACCTGGTCGGGGATGGGTTCGGCGGGACGCGCAACAACTCCGGCATCGGCTACGTCTTCTACGATGCGGCGTCCATCAAGGGGACGGTCTTCGACGTCGACAATCTGCCGGCGGGCGTCGCGATGACGAAGATCATCGGCCCGAGTGAGAGCGCGATCGGCGCAGACACCGCCGAGCACGGTGACTTCAACGGCGATGGGATCGCGGACCTCGCGCTCGGCACTCCGCGCGACGATCCGGAAGGGCGGTTGAACGCCGGCAGCGTCACCGTGTTCCTCGGGCGGAACGGGCAGTGGCCGGCGCTGATCGACACCGCGCCCGGCGCATTCCCCGCGGGGGTCGACGTCGTGGTGATCGAGGGGCGGCTCGCGCAGGTCCCCGGGGACTTCGGCGACACGACCGGATACAGCGCGGCCATCGGCGATCTCGACGACGACGGAATCCACGACATCGTGGTCAACGAGATGTTGGGGAACGGTCAAGGGCCCCAAGCGGTCGACAGCGGCAACATGTTGTGGATCGCGGGATCGTTGATCGCGTCGCTGACCTCCGCTGATTTCGTGCGGGGTGACGTCAACGCCGATGGTCAGCTCGACATCGGCGATGTGATCAGCGGCCTCGACCACCTCTTCAACGGTCTCTCGCTGAGCTGCCAGGACGCGCTCGACGCCAACGACGACGAGTCGCTCGACATCAGCGACCCGATCTTCCTCCTGGCGACCCTGTTCACCTCGGGACCGTTCCCGGCGCCACCGCATCCCGGATGCGGACCGGATCCGGCCGGCGTGGGATTGGGGTGCGGCAGCTTCGCGGGATGTCCCTGACTCGGCTCGAGAGCATTTCTCGACGGACTGCTAGTCGACCCAGTCGACGACGAACACGTTGGTCTCGCCGGGGTTCGCATGGTGGCGGTTCGAGCAGAAGACGAGCGTCTTGCCGTCGGCGGAGAACATCGGGAAACCGTCGAACTCCTCGGTGAACGTGACCTGCTCGAGACCGGTGCCGTCCGCGTTGATGATGAACAGATCGAACTCGCGACCGCCCTTGTCGAGGCTGTGCATGTTGGACGAGAAGATGATCCGCTTGCCGTCCGGGTGCATGAACGGCCCGAAGTTCGCCGCATGGTTGTGCGTCACGCGGACTCGGTTGGATCCATCGGCGTCGACGACGTAGAGGTCGAGCTCGGTCGGACGGATCAAGCCCTCGGCCAGGAGCATTCGGTAGTCCTCGAGTGCTTCGCCCTCGGGGTGCGCCGCTCGGTAGACGATCTTCTTGCCATCGAACGAGAAGAACGCGCCCCCGTCGTATCCCGGCGTCGTGGTGATCCGACGGACATCGGTCCCGTCGGTGTTCATGGTGTAGACGTCGAGGTCACCGTCGCGCATCGACGTGAAGACGATGCGGCTCCCATCGACGGCCATGGTCGCTTCCGCATCGTAGGTCCCGGAGTTCGTCAACTTGCGGAGATCCGTGCCGTCCACGTTCGCCGTGTAGATGTCGTAGGAGGAGTAGATCGGCCAGACGTAGCCGCGCGAGTAGTCGGGACGCTCGGGGCAGCTCGCGTCGGTCTCGTGCGTCGACGAGAAGAGAATGCGCCGATCGTCCGGGTAGAAGAAGTAGGCGCACGTCGTGCGGCCCTCGCCGGTCGACACCAGCCGGACATCCGTGCCGTCCGCGTTCATCGTGAAGATCTGGTCGCAGTCGTAGGGCGGGCGCGTCGATTGGAAGATCAGCCGCTCGCCGTCCGCCGACCAGTACGCTTCGGCATTCTCCCCGCCGAACGTCAGCTGGCGCAGGTTGCGGAAGTGCTTCTCCCGAGGATCGGGATCGTGGGCGACGGGGGGCGTGGGTGCCGGCTGCGACGCCGGCGGGGTCGAGGTCGATGGCGTGCCGTGCCCGGAGTGGTCGTGCTCCGCCATCGCCGATGGCCGGCTCGTGGGCTCGGAAGTGCGAACCGGTCCACAGCCGACGAGCCACGCGACGCCGAGGAGTGCGATCGAGGTCGAGGCGAGGGGGCGAAGTGACGTGAGCATCGGAGACTCCGATCCGGGGGGCGGTGCGAGCAGAGAAGAGGTCGCTCGCGCCGTTCCCAGGGGAATCGACCCAATGCGAGGGCGAGCGAGATGGTCTCGAGGTTTCGAAAGCGCAGAGTGTAGGCCTTCGGCCGCCCAGGGGAAGAGCAACGGTCGGCGGAATCCCTCGGTCCTCGCGCGGTTGCGCCGGACTTGTGCCGCGATCGCCGGCGGGTAGGCTGCGGTCGAGTGACATCTCGCTTGCGTGTCCGCAGTCGCGGCTCGAAGAAGGGTAGCGATGCCGGTCCCCACGACGTTCGATCCCGTTCCCGCGGTGAGCCACGAGCTCGAGCTGAGTCCGAGCGCCGTCGCCGCCGTTGTCCGTCTTCTCGACGAGGGCAACACCGTCCCGTTCATCGCACGCTACCGCAAGGAGGCGACGGGTGGCCTCGACGAGGTGCAGATCCGCGCGGTGGCCGACCGGGCCGGCTACGTCCGAGAGCTCGAGGAGCGGCGACGAACCGTCATCGACTCCATCGAAGGCCAGGGCAAACTCACCGACGATCTCCGGCGCCGACTCGAGGCGTGCGCGACGAAGACCGAGCTCGAGGACCTCTACCTTCCGTACCGGCCCAAGCGGCGGACGCGAGCCACGCTCGCGCGGGAACGGGGGCTCGAGCCGCTCGCCGAGCTCCTGCGTCGATCGCCGAGCGAAGGCACACCCGAAGAGGCGGCCCGTCCCTACATCGACCCCGACCGAGAGGTCCCGGACATCGAGGCGGCACTGGCCGGTGCACGGGACATCGTCGCCGAGATGATCGCCGAGTCCGCGGAGGTTCGCGCTCACGTTCGCGAGGTGTTGGCGAGGCGCGGCGTCCTCACCGCACGGGTCGTGCGAGGGAAGAAGGACGAGGGCGCGAAGTACGCGCAGTACTTCGACTACCGCGAGCCGGTCCCGCGCGTCGCCCCGCATCGGTATCTCGCGATGCGTCGCGGGGAGCGCGAAGGAGTGCTCCGTGTCCGGATCGAGGTCGAACCCGCCGATCTCGCGCTCGATGTCGCCGATCGGATCGGCTACCGACGGGGGACCGCCTACTCCGGACAGATGCGCGAAGCGATCGAGGACTCGGTGGAGCGCCTGCTCCTCCCGAGTCTCGACACCGAGGTGCGGACGGAGCTCGGCGAGGAGGCGGATCGTTCCGCGGTCGACACCTTCGCGAGCAATCTCGAGGATCTGTTGCTCGCGCCACCGTTCGGCGATCGGCGGATCGTCGCGATCGATCCCGGCATCCGGACCGGCTGCAAGTGTGTCGGTCTCGACGAGACGGGGCGACTCCTGCGATACGAGACGATCTTCCCGCTGACGAACGGAAGCCGGGATCGTGACCGCGCGATCGAGACCCTTCGCGATCTGGTGCGGGATGTCCGACCCGACGCCATCGCCATCGGGAACGGCACGGGAGGCCGAGAGACCGAAGCGTTCGTCCGCGAGCTGTTGCGGGAGCACGGTCCGCGCGACCTGGCCGTCGTCTCCGTCAGCGAGGCGGGCGCGAGCGTCTACAGCGCCTCCGACGTCGCGCGCGAGGAGTTCCCCGATCTCGACCTGACGATCCGCGGCGCGATCTCGATCGGCCGTCGCCTCCAGGATCCGCTCGCGGAGTTGGTCAAGATCGACCCGCGCTCCATCGGTGTGGGTCAGTACCAGCACGATGTGCGGGAGTCGTTGCTCGAGAAGAAGCTCGACGAGGTCGTCGAGTCCTGCGTCCATCGGGTCGGTGTCGAGCTCAACAGCGCGAGCGCGCCGCTCCTCGCGCACGTCTCCGGGATCGGACCCGGGCTCGCGAAGAAGATCGTCGCCCATCGCGAGGCGATCGGTCGATTCGAGGGACGCGATCAACTGATGAAGGTGAGCGGGCTCGGAGCCAAGACCTTCGAGCAAGCGGCCGGCTTCCTCCGGATCCGAGGGGGACGTCACCCGCTCGACGCATCCGCGGTCCATCCGGAGCGCTACAGGCTGGTCGAGAGCATCGCCCGAGACCTCGGGGTCGACGTCGCTGCATTGATCGGCGATGAGCGAGCAACCGAGCGGATCGACGTGAATCGCTATGTCGGGAGCCAGGTCGGCGAGCTGACGCTTCGCGACATCGTCGCGGAGCTGAAGAAGCCGGGTCGAGATCCTCGCGCCGATTTCGAGCGTCCCACCTTTCGTGAGGATGTCCAGTCCCCGGCCGATCTCGAAGTGGGGATGCGGCTGGAGGGCATCGTGACCAACGTCACCGACTTCGGCGCGTTCGTCGACATCGGTGTGCACCAGGATGGGCTCGTCCACATCTCCGAGCTGTCCGATCGATTCGTCTCGGATCCCCACCAAGTAGTGCGCGTCGGACAGCGCATCCGTGTTCGCGTTCTCTCCGTGGATCGGGAGCGCAACCGGATCGGCCTCAGCGCGAAGAGCTGAGAGACGAAACGGTGCCGATGCCGTGAGAGGACCCGACTGACACGACCTCGGTGCCCGCGTCGGTCTCACGTCGAGGGAGGTGGGGGACCGTCCCGAAGGACGATCCCCCAAAAAGTGAGGCACATGCGTTGGACGCTGATGCCGTGTTCCAGTCGTGCTCCCGCCAAGATTGTCGCACGACGATGCTGCCGCATCGATGGCGTCGAAACTCGAGGACCATGCGTGCTCGGTGTCGACAGGTCCGACGATGGGATGGCCGCAGCCAGTCGTGGCCAATCCGGAGTTCCGTTGGCCACTCGAGTCCTTCCGCCGCCCGGAGCGGGCGTCGATCGAGCTATCGTCCGAGATCATGAAGTGGACACGACTTCGTGCCAGGGTGATCGCTGGATCGATCGGCGAGGCGTCGTGCTGGGTCGCGGTCCGTGGGAAGGTGGAGGTTCGGCGCGCGACGTGCACTCGCGTGGCCGCCGCAACCATCCGGAGCGTTGCGATTCCATCTCACGGAGGAGGACTCCTTGTCCAGTGCCCTGTCGTCGCGTCGATGTCTGAGGTTCGGGTTCATCGTCATCGTCGGATTGGCGTCGGCGTGCGGGGGCGGCGGAGGTGGGGGTGGTGCGGGGGTGCCCGCACCTTCGACCGATGTGGATCCGGGCTACGACTTCGGTCGAAACCGAGACGTGACGACGGGCGACGTCCTTCCCGTCCTCGCCGAGACCGGTTCGGGGTTCGATGCGAACGAAGTCGACAGCCCGGCCATCGCCGATGACGCGACTCGTCCAGCGGGGGATCGGCATCTGCTCTACTACGAGGCGAGCGATGCCTCCGGCAACTCGACCATCGGCGTCGTCAGCTCGGATGAGGAGGACTTCGCGACGCTGACGATCAGCGGGGTCCAGGTCGTTCCACTCGGAGGTGTGGGGAGCGGGTACGACTTCGGTGCGACCGATCCCTCCGTCGTGGTGGACACCTCGGTTCCGTTCGGCACCGTTGGACGCTACCGCATGTGGTTCGAGGGGCGCAGCGGCACGGGTGGCATCGTGAGCCAGATCGTCACGGCCTCGTCCGGCGATGGCGTCACCTGGTCCGGTTTCACCCTCTGTAGCGGTCTCGTCGCGAACTTCGCCGCGACGCGGGTCGCCGATCCCTGCGTCGTGCGTGACGGAGCGACCTTTCGGATGTGGTTCGAGGGCATCGACGGATCGTCGAGCGTGATCGGGTATGCGGAGTCCGCCGATGGATTCGCATGGACCGTCCGCGATGCCGCCGGAACGACGGGAGCGACGGCGGACCCCGTGTTCATCGAGGGTTCGGCCGGATCGTTCGACGCGGCGGGGGTCCACGCTCCGGCGGTCGTGCGCGACCCGTCGGTCACCCCGGGATCGCCCGGGGCGTGGCTCCTCTTCTACGAGGCGAGCGACACTCTCGCGGCGACCGAGAACACGCTCGGAGTTGCGTCGAGCTCGGATGGACTCACCTGGTCCGATCCGACGCTGCCGGTTCTGCGTCCCAGCTCCGACTCGATCGTTCCGCTTCCGTTCGACAGCGGAGACCTGGAGCACCCGAGCGTGCGAATCGACCCCGGGGTCCCCGTCTCGGAGCAGGGCTTCATTCTGTTGTACTACACCGGAGACGGAGAGAACGGCGTCACTCCGAACCGCATCGGCCTCGCTCGCGGAGCACTGGTCATCCCCTGAACGGTCCACCCGCGGTGCGACGACACACGCCGGCGGCCGGGTCTCGACCCGCGGGTTTTCGACAGGAATCTGTTTCCGTCGGTCTGCTCGGTCGGTTGCGGGCATTCCTCCCGCCGTGGATCGTCGCGCGAGGCTTACCCGCCGACAACGGCTCGGTTACACTGCGCCGCCCCGCGGCACTTCTGTGTCCACACAAGAGCGACCGCGGGATCCACGTCGATTTCTTCGCATCATCTCCAGGCGGAAGGACGATCTCGGAATGATTCGAGTAGAGGTGTTCGGGAGCCGAT
>JAGQRC010000010.1 GCA_020425835.1 Planctomycetota bacterium
CCGGTCGGAGCCGCCTACGTCTTTCGCTACGACGGCAGCATCTGGCTCCAGGAGCAGATCCTGAGTGTCGGCATCCCCGGGGATGAGTTCGGCTACTCGGTGGGGATCCGCGGCGACACGATCGTCGTCGGGGCCCGATCGCGGCAGTCTTCGCACGGCGCGGTCTACGTCTTCGGATACAACGGATCGAGCTGGGTCCAGGAGCAGCTCCTCACGGCGAGCGATGGAGCGTTGGGTGATCGGTTCGGCCACGTGGTCTCGATGGATGGCCCGATGCTCGCCGTCGGTGCACCCTACGATCAGGAGTTCGGCCCGGAGACGGGGGCGTGCTACCTCTACCGATTCGACGGCGCTCACTTCACCGACGAGATCAAGTTGGTGACGCCGGCCGGCTACAGCTACGCGCGCTACGGCTGGAGCGTCTCGGTCGACGGTGGATTCCTCGTCGTCGGTGCGCCGATCGCGGGAGGGCCGGACGGCTCCGGTTGGGCTTTCACCTACCGAGGTACTGCGGGAGGGATCTGGACCCTCCAGAACGAGTTCCCGGGCGAAGCGGCCTTCGAGGCCTTCGGCACGTCGGTCGCCGTGAACAACGGCGGTTTCCTGGTCGGTGCACCCTACGGAACCATCAGCGTCCCTTCCTCCGGAGTGGCGAGGAACCGCGGGCGCCCGGCCGTGGCGTCGTTCGCGGGGGCGAGCTTCTCCGGGGCCTTCCTTCCGTGGTGCTTCTTCGACCAGAGCGAGAACGGTTCCTACGCCTTCGGGGGCACCGCAACGGTGACGGGCGGCGATGACGGGGTCTCCACCGGGACGATGACCCGCATCGAGCAGGGTTTCGATCTGCAGACCGAGTCCCACTACCGCGTCAGCTTCTCGTGGAGCTACACGTGCGTCGATGATCCGGGCTTCGACGGTGCCTACTGGGACTTGATCGATGTCGAGACCGGGATCAGCAAGATCGGTGGCCCGTTGCTCCTCGCGGACACCTCCGGCGAGTTCGGAGTCGAGAGCGTTTCCTTCACCGGTGGGTCCTGCTCGTTGAGGTTCGCCGTCTACTCCGGCGACAACATCGGCGGTCCCGGAGTCGCGGTGTTCGACGATCTGTCGATCGTCGGTGACGAGCCCTACGCGCCGCTGACCCACGGGGACTTCGCCGATGAATCCGGAGTGCCATGGGTCTTCACCGACACCAGTCGACTCGGTCTCTTCCAAGTGGTCGACGGCACGGGAGTCGTCGTCGGCAGCCGCGACTACTACACGACGGGCGCCGAGACGTTCATCGCTCAGCGCGTCGCGGTCGGCGGGGGACCTCGCTTCATCTCGTTCGGTTGGTCGTACGAGTGTCTCGATGCGCCGGGATACGACGCGATCGAGTGGGACATCGTCGACCAGGCGACCGGCCTCTCCGCGATCGGCGGCAGGGAAGTGCTGAGCGACATCGGCGGCGCGGCGGGGCATGTGGCTCGAGCCTTCAGCGGCTCCGGGAACTACGAGCTCCGCCTCGGAGTGACGAGCGTCGACAGCATCTACGGCCCGGGCATCGCGACGTTCGACACCGTCTCGATCAGTCCGGATGGAGTTCACTTCACCCGCGGCGACGCCAACGCGGACGGGAGCTTCGACATCAGCGATGCCGTGAAAGTCCTCGACTACCTCTTCGTTCCCGGATCGACGGCGCCGACCTGTCTGGACGCCGCGGACTGCAACGACGATGGTGGCGTCGACATCAGCGATGCGGTCTACGTGTTGTCGACGCTGTTCACGAGCGGACCACCGATCCCCGCACCGCACCCGTTCTGCGGCCCCGATCCGACGACCGATGCGCTCGGCTGCGCGAGCTTCCCGCCCTGTCCGTAGTCGAGGAGGGACGACCCGCAGCTCGGCTCGTCGGTCGTCCGCGTCGCGAGATCGAGGAGCGCTCTACGCGCCAGTGGGCTCGATCGTCACCCGCGTCGTCTGCACGCGTTGTCGGTCGAGCCGCGCCGGCTGGGATGGGTCCCGGAGCGTCACGAAGACCGGGAGATCGACGGCTCGCTCACCCTCGGTCACGACGTAGGTCCCGAGATACGTGGAGCGAGCTCCTCGCGGATCATCCACGCGATCGATCTCGACCATCGGGATGCTCGTGCGGTAACGACCGAGATCGAAGCGCGCGTCCTGGTCCGGCGATCCGACCACCACCACTCGGATGGTGTCACCGGCCTGGAACGTTCCTTCGTGCTCCCGAATGACCGAAGCAAAGGAAATGGAGGGGAACGACGGGCCGACCAGCGGTGGCTCGAGTGGACCGGTCAACGGATCCGTGTCGTTGAGCGCGGTCGCACAGAACCCGGCGACGGAGCGTGCGAGATGCGACAGCGCATCGCCGCTCAAACCCTTGAGCGGTTCGGTCACGGCCGAGATCTGACCCGTGGGGCCCCCGCTCAGTCCGGCACCGCTGGACTCTTCGTGGCGTTCCCAGAAGAGGGTGTGTCCGACGCGGCCGTCCACCAGCTCGACGCGGAGTGCGACGGTCGCCCGAGCCTCCACGACGTAGTAGCTCCGGTTCCATCGCTCGACGTCACCGTAGACGATCGCGTCGACGCCGAGGCTCTGGGCGAGACTCGGGGCGAGGGATCGGTCCTGCGTCTGGTCGGCCGTGAGGCCGAGATGACTCAATCGCGTGTCCGTCGCCCAGAGCTCCGAGACCTCGAACGGTCCCCCCGCGAGTGACGCGGCGAAGGCGCGGCGAAGGATGACCGCAGCCTGGTCTCCGGGAGGGCTGTCGTCCCCGAGTCCCTCCAGAGCCAACAGCGAACCGACCGCACCCAGTGCCGAGATGATCCTCCCCTCTTGCGGGGCGGTCACGCGGAACGGGAGGACGGCCACTCGGAGACCCTGGGCCCGTGCGGACTCGAAGTCCGGGGAGCGGCCCGAATCCGTGCTCGCGCATCCCGCGGCGACGGCCATCAGCCCGAGGAGGAGGCACCGCGAGGCGCCGTCTGCAACCTTGTTCGCGAGAGTAGCGATCGTGCGGATCATGGAGCCTCGCTCCGAGCCGGTGGTGTCGTGGGCCTGTCCGCCGCCTCGCGAGACGGATCAGCGTGACCGAATCGATCTCGGATGTGCGCACGCACGACCCCATCGAAAGGGAACCGTTCACCGGAATCGACACGGTGCACCCCGCGGTAACTCCCCGGAATGACTTCCCGCGTGGGAAGTCCACGGAGATGGGGAGCGAGGTCGTAGGAGACGAGAGCGCGCGGGGTGGCGGTCACCTCGACCTCGAGGAGCTCGCCCGGTCGACGGTGTGACTCGACGGCGAAGATCTCGGGCGCGATCGGAAGATCCAGGCTCTCCGGCGCGGCCATCGGGATCGTGTCGAGGAGTTCGTCGCAGTACTCGGTGGCGAGGACACGGAACGCGCTCCGCGTCCCCGCGCGGAGCTGCTCGCCGAGAGCGCTGAACAGCTGCCCGCTCTGGAGGAGCAGCCCACCCCAGTGTCGGACCGAGAAGTGGGTCCGCCATGCGAATGACGAGTTCGCCCCCCGCAGATGCCAGCGCCCATCGATCCCGTGGCAGCGCACGACCAGGAGATTGAGGTCCCTGGCGCGGAGGTCCTCTCCGATCACCAAACCATCGACATCGAGAGCGGCGCAGAGGGTCGCGGCATCGAGCTCTTCCTCACGATCGGACAGGTGTGGAAGGAGCGTTCCATCCGCTTCGTCGGCGTCGTGGAGCCAACCGTTCTCGCTGAGCACGCGATCCACATAGGCGTTGTCGATCACCGCGAAGTTGCGAACCCGCAACCTTTCCCGCACGAGCGTCCGCACGTAGTCGCGCTCGGCGGGTCCTGCTGGTCCCGTCACCGGCAGCACAGCGACCCGACCCGGAACCGCGAGACCGACGCTCACCTCCACCGGGCTCGCGCACCCGGCGGCCAAGGCTCCCACGAGCCACACGGCGGCGAGCGCGGGGATCGTGTGCGTGCGGTGACCCGACGCTCGGGTGATCATCGCAGCCCCTTCGCCACCACGCGGATCGTCCCGTTCTCCGTGCGCCCGGCACGAGTCAGGTGATACGAGAAGGTCCCGAGTTCGTGGAAGCAGATGATCGCGCAGTTGCTCGGTCTCAACCCGTCGCAGACGAGCCGCTTCCCTTCGACCTCGCGGAAGCCGGTCACCGTGCGGCACGGTCGAGATCCGCCGAGTGCCCGGTCCAGGGTCACCGAGAGGGCGTCGCCGAGGTCTTCCGTGCCGTTCCAGAAGCAGAGGGTCCCGAACTGCTCGACGACGATGTCCGGGGCGCGAAAGGCGTCGCCCCCCTCGATGAAGACGGCCCGCTGCTCGCCCTCCGAAATCGTGCTCGGCGAGCGGCAGGAGACAACAGTGATCGCGAACAGCGCGAGAGTCCGCCACCCGAACCGTCGCTCGGGCAGCTCGCCGGTTCCCCCCATCGATCGCTCCTTCCCCCTGAGACCCGCGACGCACTCGACTCCCGCCGCACTGCGGAGTTTCCCACGATGCGATGCCGCGACAGCCGCGGCAAGGGGGGGCACCGAGGCCGTCCGCGTCGGTGCTCGCGGAGCGACCTCCGAGGGCAGCGCTCTCCTCGGGTGCTCCGATGGCTCGAGGGGTCGACGGCGGTGGTCGTGCTCGTCGTACTGCTTTCGACACCCCGACTTGCGCGAGTCTGCCGCGTGCCGTGAAAATCGATCTTCGGCCGTCGCTGCATGGGTGGAAGGCGAGGAAGACGTGGGTGTGACCCGTTCTCGTGAAGACCGAGTGCTCGAGGACTTCCGAGCACGCCCCTCGGACCGAACGCGCTTGCGCCTCCTCGAGGCGGCGCAGGGCTGGGCGTTCTCGGTCGCGTTCGGGGTGCTTCGTCAACGCGAGGATGCCGAGGACGTCGCTCAGGAGGTCCTGCTCGAGTTGCTCGAAGCCGTGCCGACCCTGAACGACACCCGACACCTGCGGCGCTGGACCTACCGCGCGTCTCTCCACGAAGCCATCGACCAGCGACGTCGAAAGCAGCGGCGCATGAAACACGAGCAGGGTCGAGCGAACGAATCTCGTTCCGATGGACCCCACGCGGATCACGCGCTGATCGAGGCGGACGAGAGACTCGCACTCCACGCGAGCCTCGCGCAGCTCGACGACGACTCTCAGGAACTCCTGGTCGGATACTTCTTCGAAGGACGCACGTTGGCCCAACTCGCCCAGGGTCGCGGTTGTTCCACGACCCATGTGTGGAACCAGATCGAGCGCGGGAAGAGCGCTCTCGCGCGACGACTCGAACGATCGGGCTACACTTCGGTGTCGCCCCTCGCTGGGTCTTGGCTCGAGGCGATCCCCAAGGCTCCGGCGCCACCTCCCGTGGCCGCCGAGGTCTTGGCCCGCGCCAAGACGATGCTCTCGGCCGCCAGTCCGGCAACCGCGAGCGGGATCGGAGTGGCGCTCATGGCGATGACCCAGGCGAAAGTGGCCGTGCCGGTGATCGGGGTGTTGTGTTTCTGTCTCGGACTCGGGGCGACGCAGCTGTTCGAAGGGCGAGGGGGTGGCGGCGGTGGTTCGGCGGATCCTGCGCTGGCGTCCTCGAACGAGGGACGAAGCGGGAACTCGGTCGACGACTCGGCACTTCGGACCGAGCTCGATACGTTGCGCGCAGAGAACGAGCGCCTCGCCGCTCGGCTACACAAGGTCGACGAACTGCCGAGCAGCGAGTCCGTCGATGGGCGCGGGGCGGAGTCCGGGTCGAAGGAGGCCTCCGTGGAGTCCGCGTCCGCCTCGACGCTTCAGCGACGGCTCGAGCGACTGAGCGTGTGGATGACGGGAATGCGTCGTCGGGCTCTGGATCTCGATGGTACGAACGACCCCGAGGCGTTCAGCGCCTTTCAGGCGGAGGCCATCGAGGAGCTCGAGCGCGAAACCGCGGGGCTCCGGTCATTGATGCTCGAGGACCCGGGCACGTTGTTCGCCTTCCTGAAACGCGAGGACGTCGCGGACGACTTCATCGCGATGACGCTCAACGTCCTGATCGAGAAGATCCGGAGGCCGGGCGGATCCTGGTCGATCGAATCGGACACGAAGCTGCCCACCGAGATGGTCGATGGGATTCTCGACCTCGCGGAAGAGTCGGGTGGCCGGCTGGCCAAGGAGTGCCTCAGTGTCTTCATGACCGTGCGAAGCCTGGAAGACCGACAGCTCGAACGGCTTCGAGAGTGGATCGACAGTCCCGACCCGGGACTGGCCGGTGAGGCGCTCGATGTCTATACGAGCAACGCCCGACAACGGCCGGAGCTCTACGACGACGCGCTCCGAGAGAGAGTCCATGACATTCTGCGTCACGGTCGTCCCGAGGAGAGGTTCCTGGTCCAAGCTGCGCTCGGTGCACTGATCGAGTCCGACGATCCCGAGCTCATGGACACGGTCCTCGGCCTCTTGCAGAGCGGCCGATACCCCAGCTTGGACACGAACTTGATCTACACGTTGATGAATCGTGCTTCGAGAGGGGACACGATTCGGAGCGCCGACTTGGTGCGACCGCTGCTGTCCGCCGCCCGGCGGGCCCATGAGGGAGGAAGCACCAACGTCGTCGTCTCGGGCGTCCTTCGTCTCCTTCGTGAAGACGATGCGCGAACCGTGCTCGAGGAGTTGCGCTCCCGATCGACCGGAGACGAGCGAGCTCGGATCGACGATCTCCTCGACCGACTCGGCCGGGACGGGGTCACCCCCGCAGGACTCGAGCAAGAGTTCCTTCGCGGGTCGGACTCCCAAGGCGAAGGTC
This sequence comes from Planctomycetota bacterium, assembly GCA_020425835.1. Next base: position 6,766 of record JAGQRC010000010.1, read on the forward strand.
GTTGACCGCGTCGTCCCGGGGCGAGCACCGTCGGAGTTCGGTCCGGAGCTTTGCGCCCGTTCTCGTTGCGCGTACCATCGACGAGCGTCCCCGGAGCGCTTCCGGGCGCAATCCCTCGCGCAAGCAGAACGAGAGGACTCCCCTATGAGGATCCGACGGATCGCCCCCACCGCGTTCGCGATCGTGCTGTCCTTCTGGCTCGGAAACGTCCTGGCCACGCCGCAAGACGAGCCCGCGGCGATGATGCCGCCGTGGATGCGGTTGGGCGAGGAGCACGCGCAGCTCGCCAAGTCGGTCGGCAAGTACGACGTGGCCGGCCAGTTCTGGATGGGCCCGGAGGGGCCTGCCATGCCGTGGGCCGCGAAGGCCGAGCGGAAGATGATCCTGGGCGGCCGCTACCTCCAGGAGACGATGGTCGCCGACTTCATGGGACAGCCGTTCGAGGGATGGCTGATCCAGGGCTATGACACCGTGGCCAAGGAGCACTTCACGATCTGGATGGACAGCACGAGCCCGATCGTCGCCACGAGCCGCGGCAAGGCGGTCGATGGTGTCCTGAAGATGACCGGGGACGGCCCCGACCAGATGACCGGGCAGCCGAAGAAGACCAAGTCCGAGATCCGGGAAGAGGGTGACAAGGTCATGCTGACCATGTGGGACGTCCTGCCGGATGGGAAGTCCTTCAAGTCGATGGAGCTGACCTACACGCCGGCGAAGTAGCGCCTCAGAGCCGGCTGCTCGGGAAGCGGATTCCCGTGGGGTATGCCGAGACCAGAGCGGCCGCGTTCGTCGTCCGTCGGAGCAGAATCCCGGGCGGGAGGCGATCGCTCCCGACCGGGTGAGCCTCTTCGGCCATAGCCGTCCGATTCGGGGATTTCTCGAGTCAGGGGACGGCGCACACGCTCGAGGGCAGTGCGCACTCGAGGCTGTCGGCGGAGGGGTCCTCGCCGCAATCGGGATGCGGCGGAGGCGGAGGCGGCGCGCCAACGACGAACAGTGCGGACAGTGTGAAGACTGCGTCCGCAATGTCGACGTTCCCGTCGTCGTTGGAGTCCGCCGCGTCCTCGCAGCCCGGAGGCGTGGACCCCGCCACGAACAGTGCCGAGAGCGTGAAGACAGCGTCGGCGATGTCGAAATCACCATCGCCATTCGCATCGCCGCGACGGAGCAGCGGTCCGACGAGCTGCGCGACAGCCGGGAAGCTCGACTCCGAGAGTTCGACCGAGCCGTCCACCGTCACGACAAAGTCGTAGAGAGTGCCCGTCCCGTCCAACCCGGCGTCGATCGCGAAGTCACCCCCTGAGATCGCGAATCCGAGGACGATGGAGTCGACAGGGTCCAGAGGATCGACCAGCGTCTCCACGAACGAGAATCCCGGGAGGACGAGCCCGCTTCCCGGGGAGCTCGGATCGTCGAAGGTCTCGCACACGACCTCGACGGCCGGCGAGGAGGCTGTCGACTCGTGGGTCTGGTCCGTGTCCTTGTCCTTCCGTTCGGTTCCCTTCTTCGTCAGGGTGACGATGCACCCGCCCCCGCCTGCGGGGGCCACTGAAACGGCCCAAGTCGTCGTCAGGCAGGTGTTGTTGTCGGTGTTCTCGGTCGTGATCTTGTAGCAGGAACCATTGACCCACGTGGTACTCCCGATGGTGCACGTCGCTTGACCCGCGGCGTGATCCAGAACGGTCAGGCAGACCACGAGAGACAGAACGAAACGCATCATCATTGTCGACTCCTTCGAGACTCGAGTGCGCGTGGAGCACGGGTCGCCGTGACGGACTTGGCTGACACGTCGACGGCGGTTCGGCGGGGAACCACTCCCCAGCCCTCACCCGCCATCGGGCGCAATCGAAGGACGGTCCGCGTGGTGTGATTCGGAGATTCCTTGTCGATACTGCGAGGACTCCCGCCCACACCGGGCCGGGGCCGAGGTTCGGATTCGTATGTCTTAGAGGGGAAGCTACTTGGGGCTGAACTCGGCGACGGGCGCGAAAGCCCGGACCGAAAAGGTCGCCAGCGGTGAACCGGTACCGAGGAGGTGCCGATGTCCGCGCCGCTGCCGTCGTCGAGCAAGATCTACACACCGCGCGAGGGAGACACCCTCGAGTCGATCGCCGAGCGCGAACGCACCGAGGGCAACGCCGTCACCTGGCAGGACATCGCGAAGGCGAACTGGGGGACCGACGACCCCGAGGAGGTCCAACGGTTCCTCCGTGATGAGCTCGGCTGCCGTCGCCGGAACGATTCCAACCAGTACGTGATCTCCGTCGGCGATCAGCCGCGCACGATGCTGCGGATCCCGCGACGCAACCCGACGCGCACGCTGTCGACGAACCAGCGCCACGTCTTCCGCGTCGCGCGTCCGCGCGAAGCGCCACCGCAGTTCCTCGGCTGCTGCGCACTCCCCGCGGTGACCTTCGGCTTCGACAGCTCGTTCATCCGACCCAATGTCGTCGAGCATCTCGAGTTCCTCGAGAACCTGATCGCCCAGCATCCCCACGCCAAGATCCTCGCGTTCGGCCACACCGATGCCGTGGGCGACGAGCTCTACAACAAGAAGCTCAGCGAGCGTCGCGCCTGGAGCGCCTACGCGTTCATCGTGAAGGACGTCGACGCGTGGGAGACGCTCTACAACCATCCCAAGGAGAACTGGGGCGTCGAGGCGCTCCAGGTGATCCTCGCCGATCTCGGGCACGACCCCGGGCTACCCGACGGCGACCTCGGACCGCAGACACGCGCCGCGATGCGCTCGTTCCTCGGTCTCCCCGAGGACGCTTCGGTCCAGAACGACGCCGCCTTCCGGAAGCAGCTGTTCCACGCCTACATGTCCGGCAAGCACGAGGTGGAGCTGACGCCCGACAGCTTCATGGATCCCGGCTACATGGGTTGCGGCGAGTTCAACCTGGTCGAGGAGTCGACCGAGAAGGCGGAGCGCAACCGACGCGTCACCTTCTACTTCTTCCACGAGGAGCGGCTCCCGAATCTGCCCTGCGCGTTCGCCGATACCGCCCCGTGTCACAAGCAGTGCGCGGCCGGGGATCCGCGGCACCAGACGGGATTTCGCTGCGCCTTCTACGACAGCCTCGCTTCGCAGTGCCACTTCGAGGTCATTCCGTCCGAGGTCACTCTCCGCATCGTCGTGCACACCAATGGCCGCGTCGATGGTCCCGGCGCCAATGACTGTTGGCAGCTCATCAGCGATGACGGCTCGTTCGATCGCGAAGGACACCTCGTGTCGGACGCCGTAGCCGAGGAAGAGTGCCTCCATCTCGACTTCGAGGGTGTGCCGACGAACCTGACCTACACCCTGCGGCACTACGTCGCGGGATCGCAGTGGACCGTCTTCACCGAGAAGTCCTGCGCCGAGCTGATGATGGTCGGAAAGGGGCGCGCGAGTGATGACGACCCGCGGGCCGCCGCGCAATCCCTCTTCGACGACGGCTTCGTCGTCGCGGACCTGGACGAAGAGTAGGAGGAGGAACGACATGGCCCCGCCCGTCGTGATGCAGGAGTACGAGACCCGACAGCTGGTCTTCGGCGCCTACGACCACCTGAGCTATGGCAACAAGATCGAGGCGGGCGAAGTCCAGATCGACCTGTCGCCGCGCAGCTGGTACTGGGATCACTCCAGCTCCAAGGTGGTCCGAGATCGCTGGGTCTACGTGTTCACCTCCTACCAGTTTCGGCTGAACGGCTCGTCGACACTCCTCCCGCAGCTTCGTCTCCTGTTCGAGATCTACGTCGACGAGGAGGGCAAGCACTGGCGGACGGACGAGCGTGAACTGATCCGCGAGACGCCGGGCGAGATCCACCTCGACGCGCAGTTCACCGACGCCCAGTTCCGCGAGGAGCGAATGCAGAAGCGTCGCAAGGAGTCCGACGCCTCGACGACCTTCACCGTGCTGCCGCTCTACGTCGACGGCCAGAAGGCGAACCACTGGGTGTTCATCTCGCCGTTCGCGCTCCCCTCGAAGTCGATCAACGAGCTCCAGGCGCTCGTCCAAGAGATGCCGTGGGCCGTGGCCTGGGACCGCAAGGGGACCTTCCACCTGAACGCCGCCGGAACCACCACGATCGAAGTGGAAGAGGACACCGGCGAGGCGACGATCACCCGGGAGGTCGAGGCGGACATCGTGCTCGGGGTCGACCCGATGGCCATTGCGCAGGGAACCAACCGTCTCTTCCGGAAGAGTCTCGAACGCTTCCGGGAGAAGTACGCCTCGGAGTCGGAGCGCGTTGCCTTCGCCCGAGAGCTCCACAGCCTCCTGACCAACGACTTCAAACTCTACCAGGAGGTGAAGAGTGAGCTTCTCGGTGAGGACCTCGGGCTCATCGAGAGCACCATCGCCCGGGTCGACTACGAGAAGCGGGATGACGTCCGCAAGTACGAGGCTCGCGTCGGCGCGCTCTGCGCCTTCCTCGAGAGTGATCTCTGGAAGGCGACCGTGCGCTCCCATCGCCTCGACGACCGGAGCTCCGATGACTCGGAGCACGTCGTCGATCTCCTCTACGGTTTCGAGCGCGTGACGGAGGGCCTCGTCGAGTCGGCGAGCGGCGGGCGCTACCTCGAGCGCGTCGGGCGGGGCCTCGTCTACCACGGTCGCACCGACTTCGTCAGCGACTACGTCTTCCCGTCGTCGAAGCCGGCCTCGAAGACGGATCTCTCCAACCTGAGCACGGCGCTCGGCGCGATCCTGCCGATCTACTCGCGCCTCTTCCCGACCCTCGAGATCACCGAAGCTCGCTTCCGGCACGAGGCCCTTCGGAAGCACCTCTCCGTCTTCGCCGACGGCGAGTTCGAGATGATCCAACGCCTCCCGACCGTGGTGAAGGGAGGCTTCTTCATCACGACGAAGCTCGGTCCCGGCCCGATCACCGGCAAGTGGATCAGCAAGGAGGACCTCGCCGAGATCAAGCAGAAGGTCGACCGGGAGACGCGTCGTCGGCAGGCCAACACGAAGCACGGCAAGATCCAGACGATCCTGAAGCGCGTCGACTTCGCGCTGCACGCGATCAACCTCGGTATCGCCGAAGCTGACTTCCATCAGGCCCTCGCCAACGGCGATGTGTCCCTGCGGGCGCAGGCCGACCGCACCATGGCCCGAGTCAGTTTCTCACTCACCCTGGCGACCGAGTACGCGGAGATCGTGCTCGGCAAGAAGGCGGCCGAGAAGTCGCTGTTCGTCGCGGGGCTCGCCAAGGCGGGAGCGATTCCGGGGATCTACTTCGCGATCGCCGACATCGCCGACGGTGCGAAGGGATTCAGCTCCGGGAACTACGCCGTCGGCGTGGGGCACGTGCTCAACGGGTTCGTCGGGCTCGCGGGGGCGCTCGCGCTCTTGGCCGGCCTCACCGGCATCGGCCTGGTCGGCGTGGTGATCAGCCTTCTCGGCTCCGTGTTGATCGGTGCCGCGACCAAGTCCGAAGTCGAAGAGTTCTTCCATCACTGCGAGTGGGGCAAGCAGCACGTCGGTCGCAATGGCAAGCCGAACTACTCACCGAAGGAGTTCTTCCGTTGGGGCGGCGATTTCGACACCCAGCGCGACGCGCTCCACCGCATCCTCTGTCAGTACAGCGGGCGCCCCCGGCAGACGACCCAGAAGGAGCACGACGTCGAACTGGTGCTCGACATCGCCAACTACACCCCGGACACGATCATCCGCATCGACTGGGAAGCGGTCCTCGCCCTCGGCGAGAAGCGCAAGAGCCAACGCGTGATCCGCTCCAAGGAGCTTCGCGGAAAGCGCACGATCGTCAGCGACGTCCGAGACATCGAGAAGGAGAGCCGGCTCAGCAGCCTGAAGGCGACGATCCACGTCGACCTCCACGGCGACGGCTCCCTCGTCTTCCCGAAGAAGGGCCTCGTCGTCGAGCTGATGACCGCGGGCCTGATCCTCTCGGGCACCGCGCGCTCGATCGACATCGGTGAGTGAAGCCACCCGCCTCGAGCTCCTGCTCACCCGGCGTGGTGTCGAGGCGCAGCGAACGACTCGAGCACCGGGTCTTCTTCATTTGCGTTCCGGCCCGTCAAGGAACCAGCCGGTTCTCGAGTTGGATCAACTGGTCCAGATCACTATCGACGACGAAGATATCGAGGTCACCGTCGCCTTCGAAGTCGCTCAACACCATGCGCCGGAGGTAGGACCCAGCGCGTACATATCGGGGAGGCTGGAGAGTACCGTCCCCGTTGCCGAGCAGGATTCGGATGACCCCCCAGTTCCCGGTGCACTGGATGACGTCCAGAATGCTGTCCCCGTCGATGTCCGCGACGACTGGACTGACATGCTGACTCGGACCGACCCAGTCGAGGAACTCGGTGGTTTCGGAGCCGAACAAGCCCGTGCCGAGGCCGAGGAAGACGCGAATCGTCTGAGGATTGGCATTGGACGCGACCAAGTCCAAGAGGCCATCGCCATTGAGATCACCGAGGCTGATCTCCTCCCAGAACCCTCCCGTCGCCACGGTACCGAGAGGCGTGAATCCGCCCGTGCCGTCCCCCAAGAAGACGTCCGGGCCCATCCATGTGACGACAATGAGGTCGACGTCACCATCTCCTTCGAGATCGCCGGCGACCAGGTCGTCCCCGTCTTCCGACGTCGCGAGATCGAGCGCCACTCCGAACGTACCGTCCCCGTTCCCGAATCGGACTTGGACGTTCGAATCCACTCGGTCGGTGATCGCGAGGTCGAGGATTCCGTCTCCATCGAAGTCCGCCACCGCGAGCGCTACTCCGTCGTGACCCGGGTAGAGGGTCGGACCGTTCCAGCCTCCGAGGCCGTCATTGAGGACAACCGCAGTGCCGGTGAAGGCCATCCCCACGACGACGTCCGGGTACCCGTCGCCATTCAGGTCTCCGGTCTCGATGGCTTGCGTCCCCTCGGGGAGAGGCCCGAAGAGACTCTGGCTCACGACCCCTTGGTCATCCAGCCGCATGATCGAGAGCGAGAAGCCCTGCGCAACGATCGCGTCCTGAAATCCGTCCCCGTCGACGTCGGTCACAGCAACTTCAGTGGGACTCGACACTCCGGGCGGGAAGGCCGGGATCTCCTCGAAGATCCCCGGTGCGACTCCTCGCTGCACACTCACAGCGTCGGCGCGCAGCGCGACGGCGTCGAGGATGCAGTCCCCGTCGACATCGGCCAGCTGGCACGACTGGAGAAGACGAGGCGACAGAGTTGTCATGGGCGGCTCGAAGCTTCCGTTCCCGAGTCCGCGATACGTTTTCAGCTCATGAGTTCCATAGTGACAGAGCACGAGATCCAGGATGCCGTCGAAGTCGAAGTCGGTGAGCGCCGAGTGGGTGATCGACGGAGCCGGGATCGCACTCGGGGGTTGGAACGTGCCGTCCCCGTTCGAGATGAGGACCCGAACGATCGGTTGGTTCCAGTGACAGAGGACTGCGTCATCGTCACCGTCGCCATCGAGATCGCCCACCACCGCATGCCATGTGGGTCCAGCCGCAATCGAGAGCGATGCCGAAAACGCGCCCGTCCCATCTCCCAGGTAGACCAGCGCCGTCGCCCCGGTCCTGGATGCGACCAGAAGGTCTGGGAAAGAGTCGCCATCGAAGTCGCCGATCACGACGTCGCCCGGGTTGTCCCCCGCGGGGTGAGTCGTGCCGACCGTGAACGTCCCCGTTCCGCTACCGAGCAAGATCGTCATTGTCTCGTCGGCGCCGTCGAGCACGGCGAGGTCGATGGCGCCATCTCCATCGAGGTCCTCGAACTCGAGTCGATGGATGTTCCCTGAAGGTGCCGGGAGCAAGGTCTCCGGGCCGAAACCTCCGAGGCCATCCCCCAACCACATCGACAACCCGACACTCGTCGGAACAATGGCGTCGAGGATGCCGTCCCCGTCGAAGTCGGCCAACGAGATGTCTTCGGAGGTCCCTGGGGTGGGATACTGCACTGGAGCCGCGAAGCCGCCCGTCGGTTGCCCGAGAGCGACCGTGATCGCGGATCCGCCCCCCGTGATCAGATCGTCGAATCCGTCCGCGTTGAGATCGGCCAGCCGGAGCTGGAATGCTGCGGCGACCGGAATCGTCTCCTCCTCGAACAGCCCGCTCGAGATCGATCCAGGGCCGGTCGGGCAGGCCCCGGGGTCTACGCAGTCGAGTCCGTCCGTCGTCGGGTCCACGCCGCAGTTCGGATAGGGCGGGGGAAGGGGCGCGCTACCGCCGAAGAGCGTCGCCAACTGCTGAACCGGGTCGGAGACATCGACCCAACCATCGTCATTGGCGTCCATCGCATCGAGGCAGAACACGGGTCCCGACAGGTACAGATGGCTCAGGGTGAACACCGGGTCGACGATGCTCACGGAGCCGTCGGCATTGCTGTCGCCACGAATGAAGAACTGAGAACCGCTCGCGACCGCCGTGGATGCCAACACCATGGAAACGAGGAAGCACTTCCGAAACATCGGATCTCTTTCCGTTCTTGATCGAGACGAGTCACTCCGCGAACGAGCGACTCGGTCGGCACTTCCGTGCGAGCGCCCACGAACTTATCGGGTCGTCCTCCATAGTCGTCCTCGGGCAACGCACCGGGTCCCGCTCCGGCGAGCGGAGAACCGCGGAGCAGTCTTCCCCCGAGGGATGCGCGATGTCGCAGGCAAAGGGATACGGATTCTGGCTGCGCCGGCTGCCGGGGCGCCCTTCGTTCACGGTTGACCTCGCCTCGTGCCGCCCACGACGGCTCTGTGTAGGACTCCAGAGTACGGACCGCACCGCTTCTGGAGCGAGATCGTCTCAAGTCGCGCTACTCGACGAGTTTGGTGCCCAGTTCTCTGACAGACTCGGGCGTCCACGTCCAACGGCCGAGCCATCGACCGGCGAGGTTCCCCCAACGATCTCGCGAGTCGATTGTCGGAGCCGAAGCGGTCCGAGTGGGGTGGGTGTGCCTGACGAGACGCTCCGCGCCTGTAGCACTGAGTCTCGAGACGACACGGAGGGTCGCGTTTCGAGTGTTCTCGTGTCTCCCTGTCGACCTAGCGCCTGGCCAACGCGCCTGTTCGGTGGCTGGCTCAGGGGCAAGCGGGCGATCCCCCGCACGACAGCGTGTCGAGCGTGGGGTCCGCGCCGCAGTCGACCGGTGGGGGCGGAGGTGCGCCCATGCCGAACAGGGAAGTGAGGAGGTAGATCGGATCGGAGATGTCGAAGGCGCCATCGTCGTTGGTGTCGGCGGCGTCGATGCAGGAGAAGGTGTCCGCGCTCACGAAGAGGCCGGTGAGTTGGGAAACCGCGTCGGCGATGTCGAGGACCGCATCGCCGTTCGCATCGCCGCGCCGGAAGAACGCAGGGACCGGGAAGTGGAAACCCATGTCCGGCACTCCTCCGTCGAGCGCGCCATCCGTGCGGGTCGTTCCGTCGGGCGGAAGCAGCACCGGATCGCCGCCGTCGACGGCGGGACTGTCGGCGGGATCGCCGGTGGCGACCTGCGCGAGGTAGTGATCACCGAAAGGACCGGCAACGAAGAGCGGGTCGTTCGAAGAGACGAACTCGCTCGATCCGGCATAGCCGCCTTGGACGATGGAGTAGCGGACAAAGGGCTGAGGTGAGGAAGCGCCGATCTCGGGCAACAGCGGGGCGTCGTTGTCCCAGCAGATGGAATTGCTCACCGTAAAGGTGCTGGACGCTGAGCGCAGCCCGCCACCGGCTTGAGTCGCCGAGTTGCCGACGATGGTGTTGTGGGAGAAGTCCAGGAACGAAGAGCCCTCGATGAACACCCCGCCGCCGATGCCTCCGTTGGGGCCGAAGAGGGCACCGGTGGCGAGGTTGTCCACGAAGAGATTGTTGCGAACCACGATGTCGTCCGAGAGGTACACCGTCAGCCCGCCTCCGTTCCCCTCGAACATATCGCCGAAGTAGCCCGACCAGTTGTTCCGGATCACGTTCCCTTCGATGACAGCGCCAGTCCCGCTATCGACATTGACGCCACCACCATTGTCACTGCGGTTGCCTTCGATGATGTTCCCCACGACCGCCGCGGCGTAGATCGTGATTCCGCCACCCACCGTGGCCTCGTTGTCGACGATGATGCACCGAGTGATCGTCCCTCCCTCGGCGACCACGCCACCTCCCCAGGTGATGTCCGGGGCGGGACCGAAGCCTCGACCATGGGTGATGGTCAAGCCTCGCAAGGTACTCGTCGAAAGATCGACATCGAGCATCTCCACGACCGACGACAGGAACGACCCGTCGATGATCGTCACCTCCGGCCCATCGGTGCTCTCGACGACGATCTCCTTGCCGAGGAAGCTGACGTTCTCGAAGTAGGTGCCCGGTGCGATGCGCACCCGATCCCCGTCGACCGCGGCATCGATCGCGGCCTGAATGGTGGGGTACTCGGCGGGCACGTGGAGATCCACGGCGTGCGCCGTCGCGGCGAGCGACAGCACGCTCGCGATCGTCCAGCGTCGGATCGACAGCGACATGGGCTCCATCCTCCTCGAAAAGCATCTTCCCTTCGAGCTAGCTCAGGGGCAAGCCGGAGATCCACCGCACGACAGGGCGTCGAGCGTCGGATCGGGTCCGCAGTCGACCGGTGGGGGCGGAGGTGCGCCCATGCCGAACAGCGAGGTGAGGAGGTAGATCGGATCGGAGATGTCGAAGGCGCCATCGTCGTTGGTGTCGGCAGCGTCGATGCAGGAGAAGGT
>JAGQRC010001091.1 GCA_020425835.1 Planctomycetota bacterium
AGGAATGGAACGACGGCCCTTCCGCGGCGAGCCCCACGAATCCGCCCGACGTCGTGAAAGCGACTCCTCGAGAGACGGAGGGCACGGTCTCGGTCTCGACCCCGTCGAGCTCCGCGACGGACGATCCGGATCCGGCGGGCAAGGCGCCACCCTCCAGCGGCTCGCAGACGTCGACTCCTCCGGCGAGCAACAAGTACACGGTCGACGAGAACGGCCAGAAGCGTCTCCACGGGATCAAGGTGATGTCGCTGCAGGAGGTCAGCGAGTACTCGGATCTCGGCGATGGCATCTGCACGATCCTCGATGCGCGGAAGCGTGCCGCGTACCTCGACGGCCATCTTCCGGGCGCGTACAGCCTCGACTACTACCAGTTGGCGGACCAGATCGACGACGTCCGGGACGCCCTGAGCGCGGACTTCATCATCGTCTACTGCAACGGTGGCGACTGCGAGGACAGCCTCAGTCTCGCCCATGACCTCGTGTACGAGCACGATGTCGATGAGTGGCGGGTCTGGGTCTTCGAGGGCGGATACGAGGAGTGGAAGAAGGCGGGCAAGAACCTCGTCGAGGGGGAGGAGCGACGATGAGCGTGGAAACGACCGAGGCGGCGAGCGAGGTCTCGGAACGCTCGTCGGGCGTCGGGTTCGGGGGGATCGTCACCCTGGTGGCGCGACTCGTCGTCGGGGGGATGTTCGTCTATCTCTCGATCAAGAAGATCACCGGGCTCCCCGAGTTCCACAAGGTCCTGAAGACCTACGGTCTGCCGATCGATCCTCCTTGGGTCATCAACGGGATCGCCATGTACCTTCCGTTCCTCGAGCTCGTTCTCGGGGTCGCGCTGATCATCGGCCTGTTCCGCAGGAGCGCCTTCCTGATCATCATCGCGATGCTGGTCTTCTTCACCTTCGCGGTCTACTCGAAGGGGAGCGACATCTCGGCCGAGAAGTCGATCGCCTTCTGCGACGTCGCGTTCGACTGCGGGTGTGGGACGGGCGTCGTCAATCTCTGCCGCAAGCTCGGCGAGAACATCGTTCTGCTGGTGTTGAGCGTGGTCGGTGTGATCAGTGGTTCGCACTTCCTCGCGGCCGACGTGCTCTGGAGTCGACGCGTGCGCGCGAGCGGTACCTGAGCGCACGATCCGAAGCGCGCCCGACCCTAGTCCGTTGAAAAACTCATTCCGGCCGAGAGTCCGAGCTTCCTGCGCCCAGCACACCCGTCGAAACTCGAAGTATGA
>JAGQRC010001092.1 GCA_020425835.1 Planctomycetota bacterium
GTGCTCGACGAAGTCGGCCATCATGATCCCCGCATATCGGTCCTTCTCCTCCTCGCGCTTGGCGAACTCGAAGATGTCCGCGTGGACGATGTCGAGCCCGAACGCGCGTCCGCGCTCGACGTTGGTGAGGTCGTAGTCGATGCCTCGCCCCGCTCGTCCTTCGCGCCGCAAGAGGTTCAGGAACACGCCGTCGCCGCAACCGAAGTCGAGGATCGGCCCTTCCGACGGGAAGTACGTGAGGTACTTCCGGAACCGCTCCCGACCGTAGTAGTCATCGCCGAAGTACTCCTGCGCCGACGGCAACGCCGTCGACGCCCCGAGCGTTTGCGCACCCGCCATCCGAATCCACCTTCCCTCCGAGCGGGAATCCCCCGACTCGTCTATGTCCTTTTCGGGCCATCCGGGGCGGGGATTGAGCGAGTTCGGGAGGCTTCGGACCCTTTCGCGCCGCGACTCAACCCCCGGTCAACGCCTGGCCCAGAACCCGGAGGATCTCGACGTAGGCGTTGCCTCCCCCTGCCGCTCGGAAGAGCTGCGGCGGGAGGTCGGGGTGCCCGAAGAAGGGGCGGAGAGTCCAGCCGAGCTGAATCCCGACGAAGGCGTAGAGCACGATCCAACCGCGGCGGAGCGCCCGGTGCGCCGGGAGTGGAGGGAGCTCGCGATAGACGACTCTCAGTGATCCCTGTGCCTGGATCGAGACCAACGCGAAGACCGCGACGCTCCACAACTGGACCACGCGATAGCCTCCGACCGTGAGTTGAACCACGACGGTGATCGGAGCGAGCGCACAGAGTTGGAGCGCCACCGACAGTTGATAGTCGATGAGACCACGCCACACCCGGGGGAAGTCATCCCCGACGCCGAGGATCCGATGGGTCACGGCGAAACAGGGCACCGCGATCAGCATCGTCGCGAAGAAGAGGATCGGGACCTTGACCGCGCCGATCGCGACGGCGAAGAGTCGATCCCCCGTCCAACCCGCATGGCTCGCCATGGCGACGCCGTAGACCATGGAGCAGGGAATCCCGACCACGAGCGGAGCGCTCCGAGGCAAGGGACTCCACGACTGCCGTCGACATCCTCGCTCCGCCAGGAACGACGCGACCGCGGTCGCCCAGCCACTCATCCCGACAAGATCCTGGAGAGGTGTCGGAGCACCGCCTCGATGAAGCTCCCCTCCCGGCCGCGGAGGAAGACCCACGGGAGCTCCGGCGATCCGACGAAGGGGC
>JAGQRC010001093.1 GCA_020425835.1 Planctomycetota bacterium
CATCCTGGCCTCGCAGCGCCGCCTCCTTGGTCATCTCCAGAGCGATCGGTGGCAGCCTGGCCAGGCTCGACGCGAGCTGGATGGCATGCGGGACGACCTCGGCATCCGGTACGACGCGGCTGACCAGGCCCATCTCGCAGCACTCGCGCGCGCTGAACAACTCGCCGGTCAGCACCATCAGCATGCCTTTGTACTTGCCGATGGCGCGGAAGAGGCGCTGCGTGCCGGAGCCGCCGGGCATGATGCCGATCTTCACTTCCGGCTGTCCGAGCTTCGCACCTTCTCCGGCGATGATGATGTCGGCATGCAGCGCCAGCTCGCAACCTCCTCCGAGCGCGAAGCCGTTGATCGCGGCGATGACCGGCTTCCCGGCCCGCTCCACGCGATCGAACGCTCGTTGACCCCGACGGGACCGCGCTCTTCCCTCGACGGCGCTCTGCCCCGAGAGCTCCTTGATGTCCGCGCCCGCGACGAACGACTTCGGTCCGGACCCTGTGACGACCACCGCCCGAACCGACGCGTCGGCGGCGAGCGACTCGAAGCAGCGATCGATCTCCGCGATCGTCGCGTCGTTCAGCGCATTCAGCGCCTCGGGCCGTTCGATCGTGACACGTCGAAGACCACCATCGCGGTCTTCCACCTTCAAGCATTGGAATGAGCTGTCCACAGTATCAACTCCTTGTCTGCTCGAGCTTGGGTGCCGTCGGTCGGGCAACGAGAGATGGACGCGCTGGATCGTGCCCGACGCGCGTCCCGGCGGGCCTTCGAAGGGCTCATTCCGGCCGAGAGTCCGAACTTCCGACGGACTGATCGCCCGTGGACGGTCCTCGGGTCGCGGGCCGAGCGGGTGGCTCGGCGAACGGCCCGTCGGGAGCCGAACGCCGGCCGACGCGTCACCGCCGGCCGGTTCGGAAGCCACCTCTCGACGAACACCCAATGTGCTGACACAGAAGTTCGTGGGCGAAACGCCGGGCCTCGACGACTCTGACTCTATTGCAGCTCCTCGAAGGAGTTACCAGTCCGCCTTGCGTCGCTCCGTCGCACCAGAGCCGCCGATTCCTCGCCGTTTCACTCCACGGACTTCTGTGTCAGCACACTAGGAGTCCGTTGAAGAATTGCTTTCGATCAGGGAGTTCGAGATTCCGAGGCCAGTGCTCCCGACGAAACGCAGGCGTACTGGTGGATACGTCGAGTTTCGGCGGGAGTG
>JAGQRC010001094.1 GCA_020425835.1 Planctomycetota bacterium
ACCCACCTGTTCCAAGCACTCAAGCTGGGGAACATCGGCAAGATGCCGCAGTGGTTGACGGAAGGGATGGCCGTCTACTTCGGCGACGGATCTCGTCTCGACCCGAAGAAGAAGAAGATCATCACGAGTCTGATCCCCCGAGATCGACTCCTCGGGCTGCAGGACAAGATCGCCCGGGGAACTGCCCGCGATCTCCGTTCGCTGGTCCAGATCCCCTACGGTCGCCTCACCGGGAGCGAGTACGCCGACGCCTGGTCGCTCTGTTACTTCCTCTTCGATGGGCCCAAAGTCGAAGAGGGGCGCAAGTTCATCGAGAAGTACTGGTTGGGCGCCGTCGAGCGACAGTTGACCTACTCGGACTTCACCACCCTCGCCGACCACTACTTCGGTGGCATGGACGCGATGGAGAAGGAGTGGGTGGCGTACACCAAGTCCCTGATGCCGGAGCCGGTGGGGAAGGTCCGCGGGAGCGAGCTCGAGTCTTTCGAGTACAAGTTCGACTGGGAACTCCCGTCCGACCAGTGGGAGTGGGTCACCGGCAAACTGGAGAACGATGCGCTCGTCGGAATGCAGGTGCCGGGAACTCGGGTCCAATGCCGGCTGCTGATGCGCAATCGAGACTGGAAGACTCCGGCGGACAAGAGCGTCGACGATTGGCTCGGGTACTGGGAGAAGGCGCAGGGCTTCCTCGATGTGAAGTCCGAAGCGTCCGAGCTGCTCGGTCTCCCGATCCGGCTGGCATTTTGGTCCTATCCGGATCCGGAGCAGAAGCGCGACGAAGCCGAGAAGGACGCGGCCAAGAAGGAGAAGGAGGAGCCCGGTCAGGGGGAGAAGCCCGACAAGAAGGGTGAGAAGAAGCCCGAGAAGCCCGTCGCGAAGATCCGGGTCGTCGCCTACGTCTTCCCCGGGTTCAACCGCGACTATTGGATCATCTGCGAGTCTCCGGAGGCCGAGTTCGATGCGCTGCGTCCGTACTTCGATGAAGTCGCGAAGAACCTGAAGATCGATCCCGAGAATCGTTGGTGACGAATGGGCTGATGGGCGACGCGCGTGCGCGGTCGTCCGGGAGCAGCTCGCTGAGGAACTCATTCCGGGCGTGAGCCCGAGCCCGGGACTAGTGTGCTGACACAGAAGTTCGTGGGCGAAACGCCGGGCCTCGACGACTCTGGCTTTGTTGCAGCTCCTCGAAG
>JAGQRC010001095.1 GCA_020425835.1 Planctomycetota bacterium
GACTGCGTTTCGCCGGAAGCACTGGTCTTGAAATCTCGGACTCTCGCCTCGAAAGCAGTTTTTCAACGGACTGCTAGGGGAACACGTGCGTCCCGGCGTTACCGCGGAGGATCGCATCCGCGTCGATCCAGGAGTCGAGGATGATCCCGGTCGTCGGGTTCGACAGCCGCTCGATCAGCGTCGCTCCCAACGGTCCCCCGAACTCGTCCAACGCTCCCGCGCCGTCCCGCAGCGGTGAAGCGGTCGCCGACAGCAGGAGGTGGTTGGACGAGCCGGTCTGCGCCCCGGACTCGGTGACGATCCGGTCGAGGTTGAGCACGACGTTCGCCACGTTGAACGCATCGGCCGGAGCGACGTCGTTGCAGCCCTTGCGGTCCTCGTCATCGTCGAGCGGATTCACCGGGCAGCCGTTCTCGTCGAACAGGAACAGCCCACTGCCGAGGCCGGCCACCATGTGGACCCAGATCGGCGAGTTCATCTGGTTGTTCGGGTTCTGTCCGATGTGCTCCTTCAGGAGATCGAAGTCGAGCGCCGCGAAGTTGTCGGTCTGCATCGCAGTGCGGAACGCGTTGTACTCGGTGCTGTAGTTCGCCAACCCCTCGGTCGTGAGGTGGCACGACGTGCAGTAGCGAGGGCCCTCGAACTTCGTGGTCACACGACCGCGGATCGAGTGTGGCATCATCGCGTTGTGGCCGAGCGCCCCGAACCCGTCCGCGGGGTTGGCACCCTTCGCGTTGCGGTCGGAGAACGCGAAGATCTCCGACAGGACGTTCTGACGGTCCTCGTAGCTGTAGAACACCTCGGTGTTCGGACTGATCGGGGAGATCTTCCCGTGGGTGTCGATCCCCAGCTGGAAGAACACCGGCGACTGGTAGACGAAGTCGGCGAACTTCTCCCGGTAGACGATGCGCTCGCCGGTGATGTTGCTGAAGTTGTTGCCCTCGTTGTACTCGCCGACGAGGTGGCATCCGATGCAGTTGTTGGTCCACGAGGCGTGACACGAAACACAGCTCATGGTGTCCGAGTGGCAGAAGTTGGGAGTGATCGCGGCGGCGTCCTGGACCGGACCGGTCCCCGTGGACAGGTCGCCGTCGTTCCGTCCCATGGCGTAGGACGCCTTGGCGTTGT
>JAGQRC010001096.1 GCA_020425835.1 Planctomycetota bacterium
GAGCACGTCGATGACGTAGTCGGCAACCTTTCCGCCACTGTTGTACCGTTCGTCGAGGATCAGTCCTTCCTTGTCGAGCTGGCTGTAGAAATCGCGATCGAAGGAGAGCATGCCCTCGTTGCCCGTGTTCGGCATGTAGATGTAGGCGAGGCGTCCTCCGGAGAGCTCGTCGACGCGCTTTCGATTGTCCTCGATCCACGAGAAGCGTCGCAACGACGCCTCGCTTCCGATCGGCACGACCGTCACCGTACGTCGCGCGTCCCCATCCCCCGACGAGTCGCCTGCACCAGGGGTTTCTACCGTCAGTTCGACTTGCTTGCCCGCAGTGTCGACGAAGAACGAGAACACATTGTCCTTGGTCGTGATCGGCACGCCGTTGACGGCGATCAAACGGTCGCCTTCGTGAACGTCGATCCCTGGGACCGTGAGTGGAGACCGCAACGAGGCCACCCAGTTCTGACCGCGCAGGATGCGCGCGATGACGTAGTGCGACCCGTCCTCGTCGAAATCACAACCGAGAAGGCCGACCGAAACTCCAACCGGCGAGGATGGCATCTCGCCTCCACTGACGTATTCGTGCCCGCACGCGAGTTCGCCGATCATCTCCGCGATCACGAGGTTGAGGTCGGCACGGTGACGCACGTGTTCGACGAACGGGCTCCAACGCTCCCACATCGCGTTCCAGTCGACGCCGTGCATCGCCGGGTCGTAGAAGTAGTCGCGCTCGATGCGCCAAACTTCGCGCAGGATCTCGCGCCACTCTTCTCGCGGCTCGACCCGCACCTTGGCGGCTGCGAGCGCGAGCGAGCCCGCGTCCTTGCCGGAGAGGTTCGTGATGACGCGGCCCGAAGTCTTGAAGATCAGAAGACTCTTCTTGTCGGCCGAAAGATCGAAACCGCGAACGCCGCTCTCGACCGTCGTCACCTTTCTGCTGTCGAAATCGAACGACTGCAACTTGCCGCTGCGCTGATCGCCGAAGTCGAGGAAGAACAGTGCCTTGTCCGCGCACTCGATCTGCGCGTAGTTCCCCGGGGGGATCGGCAG
>JAGQRC010001097.1 GCA_020425835.1 Planctomycetota bacterium
CGACACTCGCGGACGTGAAGCGCGTCTACCAGCTCGGGTGGGAGAGCATGCTGAAGGCGGTCGCACTGTACCGTGACGGATCGAAGCTCTCGCAGCCCCTCAGCGCCTCGGTGCAGGAGAACTGGGCGGGGCTCGCTCCGGCCGAGGAAGAAGAGGACGCGTCGGTCGTCGAGGTCGCCGCGCACAAGATCACCGAGCGCGTCATCCACCGCTATCTCGCGAAGCGCCGTCGAATGCCCCACCGTCGTAAGGGCTACACCCAGAAGGCGGTCATCGGCGGGCACAAGGTGTACCTGCGGACCGGCGAGTACGACGACGGGTCTCTCGGCGAGATCTTCCTCGACATGCACAAGGAGGGAGCCGCGTTCCGCAGTCTGATGAACTGCTTCGCGATCTCCGTGTCGTTGGGGCTCCAACACGGGGTCCCGCTCGAGGAGTTCGTCGAAGCCTTCGTGTTCACGAGGTTCGAGCCCAACGGCCTCGTCTCCGGCAACCGCAGCATCAAGATGGCGACGTCGGTGATCGACTACATCTTCCGCGAGTTGGCGATCACCTACCTCGGTCGGACCGACTTCCGTCAGGTCTCGGAAGAGGATCTGCGCGCGGATGCCCTGAAAGGCATGGACCCGGACATCGAGTCCGAGGAGATCGTCAGCGAGCGCGTCGTCGCCGACCGCATCGGTCTCGACGACGCGTTCTCCAACCCTCCGACGAGCCCCCCGCGAGCCACGGAAGCCAAGCCACAGAACGGCGGCTTCTACGCCAAGCCGGGGGCCTCGGCGACGGTCGTGGAGAGCGACAGCTTCCGCGAGTACCGAGAAGCGCGGCTGAAAGGCTACGAGGGCGACCCGTGCCCCGAGTGCGGTCAGCTCACGCTGGTGCGAAACGGAACGTGCCTGCGCTGTGACTCCTGCGGGTCGACCACGGGTTGCTCGTAGACCCGAGTCCCTAGGAGTCCGTTGAAAAACTGCTTTCGTGCAGAGAGTTCGAGACTCCGAGGCC
>JAGQRC010001098.1 GCA_020425835.1 Planctomycetota bacterium
CGGGCCGCTCCTCGCGGTCCAGCTTGATCGACACAAAGTGATCGTTGAGATACTTCGCGATGGCGGGGTCCTCGAAGGACTCCCGCTCCATCACATGGCACCAGTGGCACGTCGAGTACCCGATGGAGAGGAAAATGGGACGGTCCATCAGTGTCGCCATCCGAAACGCCTCATCCCCCCACGGTCGCCAGTCGACAGGATTATCCTTGTGCTGAAGCAGATAGGGGCTTTGTTCGTCTTTCAGACTATTCACGACGATCGGGATTCGGTGGTTCGTGTGCAGAAGGGCCCCAGGCGCGGCACCACATTAAGTAAGTGATTAATTTTACGCACCTTAAGCGTGCGCATTGTAGCACAGGCACCGGGAAAGATGCAATGACCAATGGCGCATTGTCGTGGTGCGCCTGCACCGGCGCGGCCGGCCGCCGGCCGGTCGTTCATGAGAAGTCGCTCACGGAGGCCACATTGTGGCACAACTCTTGTGAAATCTCCGGGGGTCCCCGGGGGATTAAAGAACAAGACGAACCCTGAAGTCGTATTGAGTCGACCCCTCGCCTTGCCGGCACCATCTCAACGACCCACTCATTCCGCCGGCACTGTATCGCTCCCTGTTACGTACGTAGGATACCCTATCTCCTTCATGAGACACACCCAACCGCCGTACACGATCGCGCATCGCTTCGGTGTGGCATTGTTTGCCTTTCTCCTGTTCATCCCGGCCGCTGCCACGCACGCCGGCCCGATGCCTGACGTGGGCACCGGCATGTCCGCC
>JAGQRC010001099.1 GCA_020425835.1 Planctomycetota bacterium
GCAGGCCGAGGCGGCGAGCCGCGCCAAGTCCGAGTTCCTCGCGAACATGAGCCACGAGATCCGCACGCCGATGACCGCGATCCTCGGCTACGCCGATCTCCTGCTCGGGCTCGGTCAGGACCGCGAGCTGCAGGTGAGCTACCTGCACACGATCCGGCGCAGCGGCGCGCACCTCCTGCAGCTCCTCGACGACGTGCTCGACCTCGCGCGCATCGACTCGGGGCGCCTCGCGGTGGACCTCGAGCCCGCCGCGCTCCCGCAGGTGCTCTACGACGTGTTCTCGATGCTGCAGGTGCGCGCCTTCGAGAAGGGGATCGAGCTCCTGCTCGCCTTCGCGACGCCGCTCCCCGAGGCCGCGACCTTCGACGCGGCGCGCCTCCGGCAGATCCTCATCAACCTCGTCGGCAACGCCATCAAGTTCACCGAGGCGGGGCGCGTCGTCGTGACCGCGTCGGCCGAGGATCGGCACGGGAGCACGCTCCTCACGATCTCGGTCGACGACACGGGCGTCGGCGTCAGCCCCGACCGCGTCGACGCCATCTTCGAGGTCTTCGAGCAGGGCAGCACCGGCATGACGCGCCGCTACGGCGGCTCGGGGCTCGGGCTCGCCATCTCGCGGCGCCTCGCCCAGCTCATGGGGGGCGACCTCGTGCTCGTGCCGAAGCGCGGCCCCGGGAGCCGCTTCGAGGTGACGATCACGGTGGCGGTGGAGCCCGGCACGGAGC
>JAGQRC010001100.1 GCA_020425835.1 Planctomycetota bacterium
TCGCTGTACCACCCTCCATACGCGCGGACTCGTACCTCTGCGACGCCGACCGTCGGGAGCAGGTGTTGGATGGAGAGCAACCACCGAGTCGTGAGCTGCGTCAACGAGATCCGATCGAAAGGGACATTGTCATGGTCGACCAACAGATACAGTCTCGCAGGCTGGTGACTCAAGACTCGGTCCCCCTTATCTGCCGCACAACGCTTACCGCTTCAACAGCTCGTAACTGCGAGCCATAGTTCTAGTTCTCGCATTGGGTCGCTAGGCCCTTCGGGAGGGTACCTGCAATCTGTTCATGCGACAACTAGATGGGATGAGAAGGCCAGTCTCCGACGGAGTCTTCACTTAGAGTGGAGCTCCAAAACTAAGACGGGCTCAGAGGCCCAAAGGAGACTGGCCTTCTCATCCCAACTAGTCGACGAAGTACTCCTCGATGAACCCGGTGTCCAAGTTCCCCTTGATGAAGTGGAAGTGCCGGAAGATCTCGCGGCAGAGCGGGACCGTGGTCTTCACACCTCCGACCACGAGCTCGTCGAGCGCGCGACACATCGTAGCGATGGCGTCGTCGCGGGTCTCCCGGTGGACGATGAGCTTCCCGATCATCGAGTCGTAAGTCGGCGGGATCGTGTAGCCGGCGTAGGCATGCGTGTCCATGCGCACGCCCAGCCCCCCAGGAAGGATGAG
>JAGQRC010000108.1 GCA_020425835.1 Planctomycetota bacterium
GATACGACTGCGTTTCGCCGGAGGTATTGGCCTTGGAATCTCGGGCTCTCGCCTCGAAAGCAGTTTCTCAACGGACTCCTAGGAGCGGTCTCTCCCGCGACACACTTTGCTCGGGATCGGACTCCGAGCGGTACGGACCAGTCACTGTCCGACGGGCATCACTGATTGCTCGGATGTCGCGATCGTCGTGAAGACTGTCGGTGAGTTGCGGCAACGCTGGATGGGGAACCGCCCGTTGGTCACGCCCGCCTTCCTTCCTCCTTGCCGAGCTGATCCGTCATGGATCGGCGGAGAGCAGCACAGTGCGCACTTTCTGCTACTCTGGTCTCACTTTTGTGAGCGCCGGTTCGCTTCGCAGGAACGGACCACGAGTATTCCTGGGTCCGCCGGCCCGAAGCGTCCCTCCGATGACGTGCTGAATGGAGACGCTCGTGTCCCGATGGACCTCAACGATGCAGCCTTGCCACCCGCTGCTCGCCGCTCTGTTGTTCGCCTCACCCTGGATCCTCTGCGGCCAGACCGTCGTACCGGAACGACGAGCTTCGTTGAAGCCCTCCGTCCCGGAGGGATTCCAGGAGATCCGCAGTTGGTGGATTCCGGCGACCGAGACGCTGGGTATCGAGTACGCGGCATGGGACGGGGACCGAGTGACGGTCGAGATCGACGTCCGCATGCTCTCCGAGCCCGAGGCCAGCCACGAGTTCTGGCGGGAGCCGGTGCGGTGGAAGCGCGCCCTGGCTCAGTACGCTGGACAGTACGTCGTCCAGGGGGAGACCGATCCAGATGCCGGACCGGACTACGATGGTATTGCCGGCGCGACGTGGCTCACTGGCGAAGGGTATCGAGTCAAGATGGGGTGGATCGTCGGCCGATCCCCCGTTCCCGACGGTCTGATTCGAGCTGTCCTGCAGAAGTACCCGAGTGCGCTCACGTCGACCGCTCGTCGGGAAGGCACCCAGTGGGCGGCGGACGAGCTCCGGCACTACTGGAAGCGCTTCGGCGATCGCCTTCGCTCGGATGCGAGTTCCACCGAAGTGATCGCACCTGCGAGCTGTCCCTTCGTCATTCCCTTTCTCGACTACACCTTCGTGAGAGGACTGAGTCGTGATGAACGACTCGAGCGATACGACGCGCTGGCTTCGTGGATCTCCGGTGTGGGGCCCGCGGACTTCAGCTGGGATGTGAGGCAGGGCAGGTTCCGCTTTCGCGAGGAGCAGGTGCGGAGTCCGCGCACCGTCGAAGTTCCCGTCGGCTCACCATTCGTTCTCGACGACATCCCCGAGTTCGTCGAGCAGGTCGGATGGCGATTCGAGACGCAGATCGAGCGCGGAGCGGGCTACGCCGGTGAACTGCTCTGGGCAGTGGGACGATCGGGAGATCGCGATGTGATGATCGTGGTCCACGCCGCAGACCGCGATTCGAGTGCGAGAGGGCTCGTGGTGACGTCGATCGACGTCGAGACCGGGGCGCAGCTGGCTTCGCGACCGCTTCGCGAGACGGGTCAGGCGGTCGGTGCGGAGCTGATCGATCTGCGCACGAGTGAAGCCGGCTTCTTCCTTCAGTCGAAGGAGGGTCCCAACCAGCTTCGACACGGTCACGTGGATCCGCTCACCGCGAGGATTGCTCCCGTCGAAGGTTACCCAGATCCGTTCTCGTTCACCCACGCGCCGTTCTCCGCGGCCAGCGGATGGGGGTGGGAGACGACCCGGCTCCTCTTCGGTCCCGCCGGCGAGGATCTCCTCTCTCTCGTCGCGGGGCGCGCGACCATGTACGCGCGCACTCGTCGGGGAGAAGTCGAAGCCGCCCACTTCCTCTACGCGGTCGATCGGCGACGACATGCCGTTCGCTGGAAGGTCCAGGTCGCCTCCGGTTCACCCATCGAAGGGGAGACGTCGGTCGTGGTTCCGACCCACTCCTCCCGAGCGAACACCTGGTCCGCCCTCGACATCGAAACGGGCGACGTGAGGTGGTCGTTCGCGATCCCCGAGTGGAGCACGAGGTGCGCGGGACTCGTCGCGGATCGACTGGTCTTGGTGAACTCGACCCACGTGATCGTCGTCGAGGCGAGCTCGGGGACACCCGTGGCACGGTTGAGGCTCGAGCAACCGATGGCGAGCGCCAGGGACCACCGGGCTCCATTCGCGCGGCGACTCGTGCTCACCCAGGGTGGAGTACTGGTGCTCTCGGTGCGCACCATGATGGCAGGACCGACGCCCGGGCAACGACACAGCGTTCGATTCTACCGGTGGCCCCGAGTCTGAGGCCGGGAGCGCGGGGAGGAATGACCCCGGCGGCCGCGATCCGCACCGTGACGTCTCGAGCCGCACTCGCTCCCGCCCACCGTTGGAGCTGGTCTGGATCGAGAGAGATCGACCGTGCGGGTCGAGTCGGATCGCCGGGGTGGCGCCGATCGTAACTAATTCCCTCAGTGTTCCTTGGGACGAATTGGGGCGCCCCCCGTGCTCGTGGGTCTCCGGCTGCGGTCATCCCGGGAGACGCGAATCGTGAGGCGATCGCGTCCGCCTGGACTTCACCCCGCAGCCACTTCACCGCCTCGTCCCGCGGTAAAGGAGACCCCATGTTTCAGCGTACGCGGCTCTTGATCCTGACTCTGGCGCTCATCTCCCTCGGAACTCTCGGGGTCGACGCGCAGTCCGACTTCGTCCGCGGTGATACGAACGGAAACGGCGTCGCAGACATCGCCGACGTCATCGGGGTCTTGAGCTATCTCTTCCTCAGCGTTCCCGTCGACTGTATCGACGCCTGCGACACTTCCGACGATGGTGCGGTCGACATCGCTGACCCCGTCCAGCTTCTCGGCTTCCTCTTCCAGGGAGGCTCCGCTCCTCCGCCACCGTTTCCGGGTTGCGGGAACGATCCCACGTCTGATGGTCTCGATTGCATCGGTCCTGTCTCCGCGTGTGGTCCGGGAATCCCTTCGTGTGCCGAGGCGGAGTTGACTCTGGGCGTGGCCACGACCGGCTCGCTCTCCGGCGCCTCGGACACTCTCTTCCTGGGCTGTGGGGACGGTGGGGGAGTCGAGCGCGGTTTCCTCTTCGCCGCGCCGACAGACGGGACCTATCGCTTCACGACCGAAGGGTCCAACTTCGATACCATTCTCGCTCTGTATGCGACGGACTGCGTCAGCGAGATCACGTGCAACGACGACACGCCGTCACTCGGAGTACTCTCGGAGATCGTCTACACCATGACCGCCGGTGAAGAGGTGGTGGTGATCATCAGCGGGTACGGAGGAGCCGCGGGAGATTTCGTTCTCGCGGTCGCGCCCCCGGGTTCTTCGCTCCCGACGATCTCGGTCGGCGATGTCGTTTCGGGGTCCACCGTCGGTCTGTCCGATGACTACTCGCTCTCCTGCGTTCCGAACGGAGCCGGCGACGACGCGTTCGAGTTCACGGCGCCGACCACCGGGACCTTCGCCTTCGATACCGCTGGGTCTGCGTACGACACCGCCCTCGGCATCTTCGCGGCCGGCGGTGTGGAGCTCGCGTGCAACGATGACTTCGGCACTCTCCAGTCTCGGGTCACCGTGTCTCTCATCGCCGGTGAGACCGTCGAAGTCGCCGTCGATGGCTACGACGGTCTGGAAGGAGACTACGTTCTCTCGGCGACCGAGACCGTCAATTGTGCTGCATTCCCCGTCGCGGTGGGGGCGCCGGCGTTCGTCGGGAGCACCGTGGGCGAAGCGGATGACTTCGGACCGGTGGGCACGAGCTGCGGTGGGTTCGGATCCGCCGTTGCCGACGCCGAGTTCGCTTTCTCCGCACCGGTGAGCGGGCGCTATACGATCGACACCATCGGAAGCAGCTTCGACACCGTCCTGCGCGTCTTCTCGGCGGACTGCCTTTCGATGATCGCGTGCGACCACGACGAGTTCTACTTCTCGCTACCCACCTACCGGAATCCGAGCAACGTCTCGTCGGTCACGGTCGATCTCACGGCGGGACAGGCGGTGCTCATCGTCGTCGACGGAAACGACAATGGCGACGAAGGGAACTTCACCCTCAACATCCGCGAGGTGCCGGACTGCGTGTTCGATGTCATCGGCCTCACCGCAGCGAACGGTCTCCCCAGCTCGACGATCGGGCAGTCCGACGACTTCCAGTCGTGCGCATCGTTCTCGTCGGGCGCGCCCGACATCGCCTATGCCTTCACCGCGCCGGAGACGGCCAGCTACGCCTTCGCAGTGCTTCAGGCGACTCTCTCGCCCGACCTCTACTTCTACGACGAGACCTGCGCCAACCTCATCACCTGCTCCAACGGCTACGAGTCCATGGCGATCGACCTCGAGGCGGGTGAGACTGTGGTCGTGGTCATCGATGGTGGCGCGTCCGGGGGAGCGACCGACTTCGAGCTTCACACGTACATGCTGCCCGAGGGAGTTCAGGGGCTGACCTATGCGAGCGCCGCTCCGTCGATCTGGGACACGACCGCGGAGTCGGACAAGTTCAACGGGCTGTGTGGTGCCGCGGGGGTGCCCGACGTCGGCTACTTCTTCATCCCGACGACGACCGGATCGCACGTCGTGAAGACCTACGACGTCAGCCCGGTTTTCAGCACCGACTTCGACACGGTCGTTCGTGTCCTATGGCCGGATGGCACGAACGAGTTCTGGTGCGACGACACCGAGGTCAGCTACGGGTTCTCCGCCGGCGCCGCCCGAGTCCTGGTCCTCGATGGCGCAACCGCGAGCGACTTCGGCCCGAGCTTCCTCTACGTCATCCCGTGACAGACACGTCCCAAGTGGGCACGTGCCAAGTGCTTCGAGTCGTGACCTCTGCCGCCGGGGCAAGCAGTCCGTTGAAAACGGGGGCGCTGCGTTCGGCGGGGATGCCCAGCCTCGACGCGAATCGAAGAGGGCTGCGCTGGTCGGTTCGGGGCGCCGGGAGCGACGGCCCCCGCTGGGGTGACGGACGTTGAGGCGATGACGTCCGCAGGGTGGCTCGAATCCTGTCGGGGATGTCCGAGCGGTGGATGGCGCGGGAGCCGATGGGGGAGTGGCCGGTCTCCGTTGGTCTACCTCGATGGAGATGCCCGGGCCTTGATGCGGATCGAACTTTCCTGTGTTTCCCGCTGGGCGCTCCCGCCTTGGTCGCTCCGCCGGGGTTCTCACCAAACTGTTCTGGGGCGCCGGGTATGGACGGTGCCCGTCAACCACGCGACAGGAAACCCGCCACGCCGCGACCCGCTACAGCCACATCCGTTGTCGTCCCGCGGCGCGGCGAGCGTCGGCGAGTTGTCCGCGGTGCATGTACCAATGGTCGGCGACGTACTGGAGGCAGTGTCGATAGGTGCCGAAGATCTCGTCGAAGCCGGTCGGGGATTTCCGACCGGGTTGGTCGAGATCGTCCTCGGACAGCGTGTCGAGGATGGCGACGGTCGAGGCGCGCATGTCGCGGCAGTGGCCGAGGACCTCATCGAACGAGGGAAAGTCGTCGGGGTTCGTGCTGACGTCGTCGCCGTCGAAGAGCGGTTCCCACTCGGCGAGCGGGTTGGGCCGACCGAGCATGAAACCGGGAACGACCAGCCCCTCGACGTAGGCGAGATGCCCGAGGACCCAGATCGTGTGGCCGCCACCGTTCGGCGTCGGGGAGACGAGGCCGTGCTCGCGCATGTCCTCGATGCGCTCGAGCACACGCTCGGTGCTCCGACGCAGATGGCCTCGGATCCAATCGATACTCTGCATTGCTGGACTCCTTCCGGCGCGCCGGCCGATCCCCTACGGGCAGTTCGAATCGACCACCCAGAACGGATGGCCCTCGGGGTCCGTGAACATGCCGAACCAGAAGCGGTCCTTCTCGTTGAAGGCCGCCTCTCCGCGGATGGAGCCGCCGGCGGCAGCAATGGACTCGAGGAAGCTCCGGACGTCGTCCACCTCGAACTGCAGGATGACCGTGTTGCCGAGGCGATCGCCGGGCGACACTCCCATCTCGCTCGCCACACCGATGCCGATCGCGATCCCGGTGTTCGTCTCGAGGTTGCAGTAGTGGAACCCGTCGTCGAAACGCCGGGTGACGCGGAAGCCCAGCACGTCGACGTACCAGGTGACCAGACGGTCGAAGTCGGAGGCGAGGATCACGGTCTCGCGAGGTCGGATCTCGGGCATCGGATTCCTGCGTTCCGGTTGGGGCGCGTGGTCGAGCTCGGCGGTGACCCGACTCGAGGACGCGCCGCCGTCACTGCTCATGGGTTGGTGCCCATGTGGTCGGCGAGCCAGGCGCGAGCGAACTGCCAGTCGCGTCGGGCTGTTCGGGCGTCGACCTCGAGGAGTTCGGCGGCCTCCTCTTCGGTCAGGCCCGCGAAGAAGCGCAACATCACGAGCTGGTGTTTCCTCGGATGGCGCTGCTCGAGCTCGGTGAGGGCGAGGTCGAGATCGACCATGTCGCTCGCAGGCGCTTCGACCGCGATCGAGAGGTGCTCGAGCTCGACGCGTCGTCGATCACCGCCGCGCTTGAGCGATGCCTTGTGTCGCGCCTGCTCGACGAGGATGTCGCGCATGGCGCGCGCCGCGACGAAGAAGAAGTGCCGACGGCTCTCGAACCTCGGAACCCCATCCCCGGCGACTCGCAGATACGCTTCGTGGAGGAGAGCGGTGGCCTGTAGGGTGTGCCCGGCCGGCCGGTCGCGGAGGCGGGATCGAGCCAGTGCACGGAGCTCCTCGTAGACGAGTGGGAGGAGCTCCTCCGCAGCTCGGGGGTCGCCGTTGCTCGCGGCCTGCAAGAGGCGCGTGATGGTCTCGGTCGTCGACATGTGGGGCATTGTCCCGGGCCACCTCCCTCGGGTAAAGAACTGGGTGGGGCGGGGATCGAAGCCTCCCCCGGCGGGAAGACCTGGAGCGACCATCGTGAACGAGCCCGATCGACAGCGTGCCGCGGAGAGTCGCATCGAGGCGCTCTTCGACGAGGTCGTCGATCTCTCGCCGGGCGAGCAGCACGAACGCCTGTCGGCCCGCGAAGGGAGCGACCGTGACGTCGTGGCGGCCGTGCGTCGGCTCCTCGCTTCTCTGCGCGACCTTCCCGATGCGTTCCTCGGAGGGAACCGAGAGCAACCCGCCGAGGAGTCGCGCGTGCCGGAGCGGATCGGAGGCTATCGCGTTCGGCGGGCGATCGGTGAGGGCGGCATGGGCATCGTCTACGAAGCGGAGCAGGACTCCCCGCGGCGTCGCGTTGCGCTGAAGGTCATTCGCCCGGAAGTCGCGACGCGGGTGATCCGCCGCCGCTTCGCCCGCGAGGCCGAACTCCTCGGGCGACTCCAGCATCCCGGCATCGCCCACGTCTACGAGTCGGGCGACGCCGAAGTGGACGGTCGATCGCTCCCGTACTTCGCGATGGAGTACATCGATGGGGAGCCCCTCGATGGGTACGCCCGCCGCAAGAAACTCGGTCTCCGGCAGCGGCTCGAGCTGGTCGCGCGGGTCGCCGACGCCGTTCAGTATGCGCACGTCGCCGGCATCGTTCACCGCGATCTGAAGCCCTCGAACCTCCTGGTCGTCGACGCGCCGGTGACGCGGTCGAGCTCGACCGCCGTCGACTTCGTTGATATCGGTCAGCCGAAGGTCCTCGACTTCGGCATCGCCCGCGTCGTGGAGGCGGAGTCCGACCTCACGATGCAGACCCACGCCGGGCAGATCATCGGGACGCTCGCCTACATGAGCCCGGAGCAGGTCGTGGGCGACTCCGCCCAGATCGACACGCGGTGCGACATCTATGCGCTGGGCGTGATCCTCTACGAACTCCTGGTCGGACGCCATCCGCACGAGTTGGCGGGGCTGTCGATCGTCGAGGCGGCGCGCATCATCCGAGAGGACGAGCCGACCGGGCTCGGGTCCATCGATCGAAGCCTCCGCGGGGACGTCTCAACCATCGTCGGGAAGGCGCTCGCCAAAGAAAAGGAGCGTCGCTACCTCTCGGCGAGTGAGCTCGCCGCCGACCTGCGTCGACATCTGAACGACGAGCCGATCGAGGCGCGGCCCGCGAGCACGATCTACCAGCTCCGAAAGTTCGCCCGCCGCAACCGAGCGTTGGTCGGTGGCGTGGTCACGACTTTCATCGCGCTGCTCCTCGGGCTGGTCGGGACCGGCTACTACCTGGTCGAGACGAACCACGCCCTCGATGAAGTGGGGCGAACGAAGCGAGAGATCTCGAAACATCTCTACGGGACGCGGATGATCCTCGGCGCCCAGGCCGTCGAGAAGACCGGGGCGCTCGATCGCGTGCGCGAGCTCGTGGATCTCACGCGCGATCAGCCGATGGGCACCGTTCGCGGTTGGGAATGGTTCTATCTCCTGTCCGAGTGCCATCGCGAAGCACGGATCCTCGAGATCGGGGAGCGTGGCGAGTCGATCGATGCGCGACCGGGATCCGGCGATCTGGCGGTCGCGACGACGATGCACGTTCGGGTGTACGAGGGCGACACGTTCGCGGTGCGGTGGACGGCGCCGGTCGCCGGAGATGCGTCGGTACGGGACGATCGTGTGCACGTCGCGTGGTCGCCGACCGGCGATCGACT
>JAGQRC010001101.1 GCA_020425835.1 Planctomycetota bacterium
GCGTGTATAAGGCTCACCAGACATTTATGGACCAGACCGTGGCCTTGAAGGTGATCCGCCCGGAACTGGGACGCGACCGTAATTTCCGGGAGCGTTTTCTGGTGGAAGTGAAAAACGCCAGCCGGGTGCGCCATCCCAATGCGGTGCAGATCCTCGATGCCGGGGAAAGTGAGGAGGGGCTGGTCTATATGGCGATGGAATACGTGGAGGGTGAATCGCTGACCGACCTCATCGGGCAGCATGCCGCGGGCATGCCGCTGGATCTCTTCCGCAAGCTCGCCGGACAGATGTGCGCCGCCCTGGCAGCGGTGCATGAGAAGGGGATCATCCACCGCGATCTCAAGCCGGACAATATCCTGATCCAAAACGAGAACGCCGGCCCGCAGGTCAAGCTGCTCGATTTCGGCATCTCGAAGCTCATCCAAGACCCGCTCGATCAGGAGGCCGACACGCAGGCCCCGACGATCCTGGGCGCGATGACTCCCGAGTACGCCAGCCCCGAGCAGAAGCGTCGCGAGCGAGTCACCACCGCGAGCGACCTCTACTCCTTGGGAGTGATCCTGCACGAGATCCTCACGGGCCGACGCCCCGAGCCCGAGGGCGGCGCGCAGCCGAGCGAGCTGCGAGGCGACCTCGGCCTCGTCGTCGCCAAGGCGCTGCACGAAGAGCCCGCGCGCCGCTAC
>JAGQRC010001102.1 GCA_020425835.1 Planctomycetota bacterium
GTAGTTGGTCCGCTCGCCGTCCTTGTCGGTGCCGCGGCCCTGGAGGTCCTCCTCGACCTCGCCCTTGCCGAGCTCGACGCTGGGCCCAGACACGCCGACGCTGCCGGTGCCGACGCCGCCGTCACCCTCGATCGACTGGCCGGCGAGCTCGCGGTCCCAGGAGCCCATGCACACGTCGACGCCCTGGCAGTCGAAGTCCTCGCAGTCGAGGTAGCCGTCCTCGTCGTTGTCGACCCAGTCGCTGCAGCGCTCGTCGTCGCGCTCGGCCTTGCCGTCGGGCTGGCACGACGGGTGGTCGTGGCAGTCGTCGTCGCCGCAGTCGAGGACCATGTCGCCGTCGTTGTCGACGCGATCGGTGCAGTCGTTCTCGACGGCGTGGGGCTCGGTCGGCTCGGTCGTCGAGTCGGCCCCGGGCTCGGCCGGCTCCTCTTCGGGAGGCGCGGCGGCGAGCAGCGGTCGAGGGGCCAGGAGGACGAGCAGCAGGAGCAGGGCGGCGCGGAGGCGGGAGAGTCCGTTCATGGGTCGTTCTTGGTCGTCACGCAGGGCGAGGGGGCGGCGCGAGCTAGAGCTCGCACACGCGCGGGTCGAGTTCGCCGTCCCCGTCGAGGTCGTCGCAGATCGTCACCTGAGGATCGTGGCTGCAGTCCCAGTCCTCGCAGTCGATGAAGCCGTCGTCGTCGTT
>JAGQRC010001103.1 GCA_020425835.1 Planctomycetota bacterium
CTGCAGGGGGAGAAGGCCTTCAAGACCAAGTCGGTGGCGTCGGCGTTCAAGTCGGTGGCGCCGAACAAGAAGAAGCCCGAGTAGGCGAGCGGTCCCCTCAGCGCTTGCGGGCGCGCACGTTGGCGCCGTGGGGTCCGACCTTGGGATGGACCTCCGCGGCCACCGACGTGCCGTGGAAGCAGTCGAAGCGCTCGGTCAGCTCGATGTCCACGAAGCCGAGTGCTGCGAGCAGGGTCAGGAGCTCTGCCTCCGGCAGAGCGCCGGCAATTCAGGCGGCCCAGAGGCGCGGCTCCATCCGCTCGTGTTCGTGCAGGTCGTGATGGAGCAGCACGTCGGCCAGATGCAGGCGGCCGCCGGGCTTGAGCACGCGGTGGATCTCGGAGAACGCGCGCACCTTGTCCACGACGAGGTTGAGCACGCCGTTGGTCTGCACGAGGTCGACGCTCGAGGAACCGAGCGGCAGCTCTTCGGCGAGGCCCGGTCGCACGTCCACGCGCGGGCCGAGCCCGAGAGCTCGGGCGCCTTCTCGCGCACGCATGCGCATCGTGGGCGTGGGATCCACGCCGATCACGCGGCCGTGGGGTCCGAGACGCTGCGCCGTCAGCAGCAGGTCCGTGCCCGTGCCACAGCCGATGTCGAGCACCGTCGCGTCGGGGTCGGGTGCGCCAAGGCGGTGGGGG
>JAGQRC010001104.1 GCA_020425835.1 Planctomycetota bacterium
GCACCGGGTCGTTCAGCGTCGCGTCGACGAACGAGTAGTTCGCCGTGAACGCCACGATCTCCGGACCACCGACCTGCACGACGTCGAACGTCGCGATCTCGGTGCCCGTGCCCGCCGGGATCACTTGTCCGGCGAACGGAGCCGTCGCATCCAGAACCACGCCCAGCGTCGCGCCCAGCTCAGCCGGGAACAGCTCGCCCACGGCCAGCTCCGCGCCGATCCCCATCACCGTGCCCGAGACATCGATGCTGGTGACCTCGACTCGAGAGTCGTCTCCTTGGATCGCCAGGACATAGCCCTGCACGTCCCCGTCGTTGTCCATCGAGATGCTCATCGTCGCGGGGGTCAGACCCTGCGTCGACGCGCTCCCAATGGTGAAAGAATCTGCGGCAACGGCCTTGCCCGCGATCAACGCGAGACAGACCAGTACCAGGCTTCCATTGAGAAACCTTGGGGTCATCCTTTTCCTCCTCGTTGTGACGCCCTGCCATTCAGTCGACCCGTCGAAGCTGCTTCCGTGAATTCCCCTCTACTCCTCTCGACACACTTCAATGTCCCGGTCGAGACTCGACTCGCACACGCCGGCGACCGTCGACATCTCGAACGTCCAATGAGCCTGATTGCAGAATCGACGAGCCCGTGACTCCGAACACGATGGCTTTCAGAGCGCTTGGA
>JAGQRC010001105.1 GCA_020425835.1 Planctomycetota bacterium
GCGCAACCTTGCTGACCTGGATGCTGGCACTGAATGGTGTTCTCTCGTGGGCGCTGTGGTAACCGCATCAGGCCATTCTGCCTTAAATTTGCGTCACTGTTCAGGCAGCCCGGACGTGTCCGGTGGTGTCCGCGGACACTACCGCGTCCCCCACCAGCTGAACTGTGCTGACTGAGGTTGCGGTAGCATCGAGCGCGAGAATTTCACATACTCAGGTAGTCCCTGGCGGGATAATGCGCAATAACAACCACGATCCGAGGAGTGATGGCAATGGCGGGCACCTACGACCTGAAGAAAAGCCCTAGCGGTAAATTCATGTTCAACCTGAAGGCCGGTAACGGCCAGATCATCCTGACCAGCGAGCTGTATGAAAGTAAATCCGCCGCGGAGAACGGTATCGAATCCGTGCGTAAGAATTCTCCCGACGATGGCCGTTACGAACGCAAACTCTCCAAGAAGAACGAGCCCTATTTCAACCTGAAAGCCGGGAACGGCCAGGTCATTGGCAGTAGCGAAATGTATTCCGGAACAGCAGCGATGGAAAACGGTATCACCTCAGTAAAAACCAATGGCCCTACTGCCAAGGTTGTGGATAACACCTGAAGCTTGACCGATGAGCTCGGGTGGGCGCTGCAGGTCGGACTGTCCAATCTGAGCCCATTCTACCCACAAT
>JAGQRC010001106.1 GCA_020425835.1 Planctomycetota bacterium
CCTCGCCGGAGCCCACGTCGTACATGCCGCCCACGATGTCGATCTCGCCTTTCTCCTCCATCTCCTTCAGGATGGGGCTTCGTTCACGGATCTGGTCCATGGCAATGGAGACATTGATGTCCGCGACCTCCTGAACGAACTCCGCATTGGATGAATTGCGCACTCCGCTGGTCTTCGCGCGATCCACGGCCGGCCTGATCTTGGCGAGCATGGCGGTGAGGTTCCCCAGCTTCACGTCATCGCAAGCGCCCTTCACGGCGCCGCAGGCGCTGTGGCCCAGCACTACGACCAGCTTGCTTCCCGCGGCCTTGCATGCGAACTCCATGCTGCCGAGGATGTCCTCGTTCACGAAATTCCCTGCGATGCGCACACTGAAGATGTCGCCGAGGCCCTGATCGAAGATGAGTTCGGCACTGGTGCGGCTGTCGATGCAGCTCAGGATCACGGCGAACGGATACTGCCCTTCGGCGGTCTCGTTCACTTGTTGCAACAGGTTGCGGTTCGCTTTCAGGTTGTTGATGAACCGCTGGTTCCCGTCCTTGAGGATCTGCAGGGCGTTCGCCGGTGTCAGTCCTGTTTGAAGTTCCTTGGTCTGTGTTCTCATGTCGTTCTGTTCAAGTATCGTGCGGCTGGGTTCGCTTGCGTCCGCGCCACACGGAATGGGTG
>JAGQRC010001107.1 GCA_020425835.1 Planctomycetota bacterium
GAACGCGGGGGACCGCTTCTTCTGGCTCACCGACATCGGCTGGATGATGGGCCCGTGGGAGATGATCGGCGTCACCGCACTCGGCGGCGTCGTGCACGTGTACGAGGGCGCGCCCAACCATCCCCAGCCCGATCGCCTCTTCGAGATGGTGGATCGCCATCGCCTCACGCATCTCGGCTTGGCCCCCACCGCCGTGCGCCTGCTGCGACGCGCCGGCGACGACCTCGCGCGCGGCCATGACCTCTCCACGCTGCGCATCATCGGCAGCACCGGCGAGCCGTGGGACCCCGAGTCCTGGATGTGGTGCTTCGAGCACGTGGGCGGCAAGCGCTGCCCGATCATCAACATCAGCGGCGGCACCGAGCTCGTGGGCTGCCACTTGTCGCCGCTGCCCACGACACGGCTCAAGCCGTGCACGCTGCGCGGTCCGGCGCTTGGCATGGACGTGGACGTGTTCGACGACGAAGGTCGCTCGGTGCGCGGCGCCGTCGGCCATCTCGTGCTGAAGCAGCCCGCGCCGAGTCTCACCAAGGGCTTCCTCGGCGATCGCGAGCGCTACCTGGCCACCTACTTCGAGCGCTTCGGTCGCGACGTCTGGTACCACGGCGACTGGGCGTACGTGGACGAGGACGGCTTCTGGTTCCTCCAGGGACGCAGCGAC
>JAGQRC010001108.1 GCA_020425835.1 Planctomycetota bacterium
GGTAGATGTTCGTGCCGCTTTCAAGGAACTCGCGTTCCCAGTCCTCCAGCCCTTCGAGATAGCGCTCATAGGTGCGCCGTTGGGCGTTGGTGACGATGTGCTCGTCATTGAGGCTGTAGAAGTCGACGACTTCCGGATTGCGCTGGGCATAGGTCTGGATGCCTGCCTCGCGGTTGTGCCGCTGGGTCAGCGATTCCGGAAGGGCCTCCTCTTCCTCGCGAGCCAGGGCGTTCTCGATCTCCGGATTACCGGTATCGACCTGCGCGAGGACGATCGATTCAAGCCCGATATCCACGTGCTCGGTCGAGTAGAACCAGCCGCGCCAGAACCAGTCGAGATCATGCCCGGACACTTCTTCCATCGTGCGGAAGAAGTCGTAGGGCGTCGGGCGCTTGAAGCGCCAGCGCCGGGCATAGGTCCGGAAGGCCTCGTCGAACAGTTCGCGGCCGAGAATCGTCTCGCGCAGGATGACAAGCGCGGTCGCCGGCTTCGAATAGGCATTCGGGCCGAGCGCCGTCACCGCGTCCGACTGGGTCATGATCGGCTGCTGGTTCGAGGAGGTCATGTAGCCGATGATGCTGTCGGGCTCGGCCTCATTCGTCGGATAGTCCTCTTCCCACAGGCGCTGGGTCATGAAGTCGAGGAAGGAGTTGATCCCC
>JAGQRC010001109.1 GCA_020425835.1 Planctomycetota bacterium
GTACGCTGGTGATGTTCGTCCGGATGGTGCGCTCCGCGATCTCGAAGGCGTCGGTGCCTGTCTTCAGGTCCTCGGGCACCATGATGCCGGCGTTGTTCACCAGCACGTTCAGCGCGGGGAAGCGTTCGCGCACCGTGGCCGCGAAGGCGGTGATGTCCTTGGGGTCGGTCATGTCCACCCGCAGGCCCTGCATGCCCGGGTTGGTAGCGGTGATGCGGTCCAGTTGCTCCTGCCGGCGGCCGGCGATGATGACCTGGTTCCCGAGTTGATGGAGTCGTTCGGCGATCGCCTGTCCGATGCCGCTGGTGCCGCCGGTGATCAGGATGGTGTTGCCTGTCTGCTTCATGGTATTCACTTGTCAACAGGACCATTGTATCGGCCGGTCCGATCGCCGCTGCGGGACCTTCCCGCGAAGGCCTCCCATGCCGCGCCGGCAGGCGCTTCCGGGAGGTGGACACAAACGTACCGGGGCCCTGCGGGCGCCTGGTTGCATGAAACGGTCCGATCGTTGCGCGGACCGCTCGGCCGGCCTATCTGCGGTAGGCGGAGGGCGAGACCGAGGTGTGCTTCTTGAAGAAGTTGGAGAAGTGGGACACCTCCTGGAAACCGAGCGCGTGGGCGATCTCCGAAACGTTCCAGCCGCTGCGCTTCAGCAGG
>JAGQRC010001110.1 GCA_020425835.1 Planctomycetota bacterium
TGGGCGGGACGCTGAGCCCCTGGACGGGCCCCGAGCTCGACAAGCGCATCGCCATGCTGCCGCGGGGCATCCGCCACCGCATCCCGGGCGCCGGGCACGCCGTGCACAACGACGCCCCCGAGGCCATGGCCACGCTCCTCGCCGCCTTCATCCAGAGCCTGCCCGCCGATCCCGCGTCGCGTTGACGCCACGGGCGCCCCGCGCCCATCATCGCCACGCTCACCGTGGAGGCTTGCCATGCTGCCTGACGAGGTCATCGCTGCGGTCCAGGCCGCCGTGCGCACCCGCCGCCGTGTGACCGTCGTCACCGGCGCGGGCATCTCCGCCGAGAGCGGCATCCCCACGTTCCGCGGGGAGGAGGGCTACTGGCGCATCGGCTCCCAGCACTACCGCCCCGAGCAGATGGCCACCCACGCCACCTTCCGCCGGGCCCCCGAGGAGGTCTGGCGCTGGTACCTGTACCGCCGCACCGTCTGCCACCGCGCCGCCCCCAACGCGGGCCACGCCGCCGTGGTGGCCATGGAGGCGACGCTGGGTGACCGCTTCGCCCTCATCACCCAGAACGTCGACGGCCTCCACGGCCGCGCCGGCAGCTCCCTCGCGCGCACCTGCCACGTCCACGGCTCGCTCGACCAGATCCGCTGCGCCCGCGGCTGC
>JAGQRC010000109.1 GCA_020425835.1 Planctomycetota bacterium
CGGGCGAACGGATCTCCATCGAGACCCCGTGCCGCGGCCGCTTGCGCCGCGAAGAGCGGGAACCGTGACGACTCCCCGTGCCCTCCGGAACCGACGAGCACTTCCACGCCGGCTCGGTCCAGACGCTCTTCGAGGTCATCCGCGACGCGCCAACCGTTCGGACGGCGCTCGAGATCTCCGCCGATCCGGGTGAGCACGACCGGCACCTTCGCCTCGGCGAGCCGACCCGCGACGAGGTGGGCCTCGGTCGCGCCCTCGATGATCAAGCGGAGGCGATACCGCTTCGCCAACTCGACGGCGTTCAGGAGATCCGCCGAGCGATGCGCTTCGACACGCACCGGGACCTCCCGGTCGATCGCGCGCAACAGGATCTCGGAGTCGGGTTGGAGCGGAACCTCTCGCGGCTTCTTGGGACCGTCCGATTTCTCCTCGGCGCCCGCCTTCTTCTCCGGAGCCGCCGGAGCAGGTTGCGCCTCGGGACCGGGTGGTGATCGCCGGCGTCGGCGGGGTCGCGGCTGCGTGTCGTCCTCCGACACGTCATCGCTCCGATCCTCGTCCGCGGCGACATCGCCGGAGAGTTCTCCGTCCGCTGCGCGCCCGCCACCGCGTCCGCGTCGTCCACCGCCGCGGTCGGGCCTCTGGCCCTCACCGGAGGACTTCGGCGTCGCCTTCGCTTCGTCGCCCTTCTTCGAGTCCGACTTCTTCGCGTCGGGCTTCTCCTCCTTCTTGGCGAGCTCGGCGAGCTCCTTCTCGTACGTCTCGAGCGCTTCGGCGTACTCCTCCTGCGCGCGTCGGTAGGAAATCGCTTTCTCGAACGCTGCGATCACCCCCTCGAAGGTCCGAACACGACCGACCGCCATCGCGCTGGAGCCGAGGTCGATGCAGAGGGCCGCTTCGTCGTCGACGACCTCGCCGAAGCCCGAACCGTCGGGCACCAGACGCACGACCGCTCCGAGCCCGTGGATCCCGGTCGCGCGGCCGGCGGGGAGGTAGACCGCGGTGACCCCTTGGGCGAGGACCTCACGGATCTCGTCGCTGGCGTAGCGGTCGAACGCATCCGACGCGTGGGAGGTCGGGCTCGCGATCGGACTCCCGCCGGTCAGACCGACCGCTCCGTAGACGTCGATGAGTCCGGCCGAGATGACCTTGCCGTCGAGATCGATCTCCTTCGACAGCATCGGTGCCGAGAGATCGCGACCGAGGTCCACGATCTTGCCCTTCTTGAGGACGACATCGATGTCCTCGAGTAGCTCTCCGCGAGAGGTGAGCAGGTCGGCGTTGCGCAGGACCACCGCGCGCTCGAGGATCTGCGCCGACAGGCGACTCGAGCAGAGGAGCGCGACAGCCAGGAGCGAAGCCGACACGACAGACGAGTTCCGCATGAAGTCCATCCTCGTTCGAGCGACGGCGGCCCGGCGCGCGCCAGCGCGCTCGGGCCGATGGAAGAGACGCGACTTCGGGGCGCGGGCCACCGAGGGGCGACCGCCCGACCCTCGAAGTCCCGTCGAGTCTTCGGACATCGGTCGGCCGCCGCGCGCGGCGCAGCCGCTTCCCCGTTCGTTTCTCCGATCAATATCGGACGTTGGAGCGGCTTTGTGTCGGCGGAGTGTCCAGATGCGCACCGGCCGGGACGAGGCGTGACGTCGCTGTGCCGGGAGAACGCGCGCCAGTAGGCGAGTGGTGGCGGTCGTTCCCGAGCCGCGACGCACCCCCCTCTCTCGACGGGACTTCGGTCGTCGAATGGGGGCGGAAATCAGGAAGCATTCCGAACCCGTCCCACTAGAATACCGGCCCCCTGGGGAGGCCCAGGACCATCGCGAAGGACCGAGCGGTCCGGAAGGAAACAGCCCGTGGGCTCGAGAGACTGGGATTCCCAAGACTGGCAGACGACCGACGAGTTTCGGGTCAAGGTCGGCCTCGCCGAGATGCTCCGCGGCGGCGTGATCATGGATGTGACCAACGCCGCCGAAGCGAAGATCGCCGAGGAGGCGGGCGCGGTGGCGGTCATGGCGCTCGAGCGCGTCCCCTCCGACATTCGACGAGACGGCGGCGTGGCTCGCATGTCGGCGGTCGAGATGATCGAGGAGATCCAGGCCACGGTGACCATTCCGGTGATGGCCAAAGCACGGATCGGACACTTCGTCGAGGCGGACCTGCTCCAGGCGCTCGGTGTCGACTTCATCGACGAGAGCGAAGTCCTGACTCCGGCCGATCCCCACCACCACATCGCGAAAGCCGAGTTCCGGGTACCCTTCGTCTGCGGGGCGACCTGCTTGGCCGAAGCGCTGCGACGCGTCGGCGAAGGCGCGGCGATGATCCGGACCAAGGGCGAGGCGGGAACGGGCGACATCACCGAAGCGGTGCGCCACCTGCGCGAGATCAACCGCGCGATGAAGCAGCTCACGGTCGCGCGCGACGATGAGCTGATGACCGTCGCCAAGGAAATGGGAGCGCCGTACACGTTGGTGCGCTACGTCGCGCGCCACGGCAAGCTCCCCGTGCCGAACTTCGCCGCAGGCGGAGTGGCGACGCCAGCCGACGCCGCCCTCTGCATGCGACTCGGCGCCGAGGCGGTCTTCGTCGGCTCCGGCATCTTCAAGTCGGAGAACCCCGCGCGCACCGCCGAGGCGATCGTGAAGGCGACGGCACAGTTCGAGGACGCGGCCATCATCGTCGAGGTCTCGCGCGGGCTAGGCTCCCCGATGTCCGGGATCCAGGCCAGCGACCTCGAGCCCGAGCATCAACTCCAGAACCGGGGTTGGTAGGCGACCGTGGTCTCGCGATCCTCCATGGATCTTCCGACCCCGCTCGATCCGCGGGGTCGCGTCACGGCCTCGTCGGCTCCCGGGGCGGTCGCTCCAGGAGTGCTCGCCCTCCAAGGATCGGTCGCGCCGCACTGCGCTCACTTCCGATCGCTCGGTCACGACGTCGCGGAGGTGCGACTCCCCCGCCAGCTCGAGGGCGTCACGCATCTCGTGATCCCCGGCGGGGAGAGCACCACACTTGCAAAGCTGTTGCGCTTCTACGAGCTCTGGGATCCCATCGCCACGCGAGCGCGTGAAGGATCCCTCGCGATCTTCGGCACCTGTGCCGGCGCGATCCTGCTCGGCCGAACCTCTCCGACCCCGCCGCCGAGGTTCGGCCTCCTCGACATCGAGATCGACCGCAACGCCTACGGGCGACAGATCGACAGTTTCGTCGCACCGGTCGACAGCGACGAGTTCGACGATCTCGAGGGGGTGTTCATCCGGGCCCCCCGCATCCGGGCCTGCGGGCCGGACGTCGAGGTGCTCGCCCGACTGCGCTCGGCCGACGGCTCGACCGAACCGGTCCTCGTCGCCTGCGGGCGACTGATGGCCGCGACCTTTCATCCCGAGTTGACCCGTTCCGACTCGGTTCACTCACGGTTCCTGCAACGCTGAGGGGGGTTCATGGGCAACGAGCGAGGGACGCGGAGGATCGGGGTGTTCGGCTGGGGTGTGGTCGCGCCGAAGGCGCCGGACGTGGACACCTTCGCCGCACGGCTCGAGTCTCCCGGTTCCTGGTTGAACGCGTTCGACGGCTTCGGCCCGAGCAACTTCCTGACAGGAACACCCGCGTTCGATTTCGAGGCCTACGAGCCGTGGGTCTCCGAGCGTTTCCCCCCGAACCGGTTTCCCGCGCTGAACAAGAAGATGGGCTACCCGACGCAGTACGCGATCGGCGCGTTCATCCAGTCGCTCTCCCAGAACGCGGGGCTCGAGGCCGCGCTGCGCGACGCCGGTCTCCGCACGCAGGTCATCGTCGGTGGGGGTCTGCACGACCTCCCCACCTACTACGATGCGAGCCTCGCGTACGCCCGCACCCAACGCCGATGGGATCGGTTCTGGAGCACTCCCCAGAACAACAGCGCGCTCGAGGAATACCTCGCCGATCGGGTGGCGCCCTCCGACGATCTCCCTCCGGACCCGGAGACGTTGCCGGTCGATGAACGCGACGAAGCGGAGGATCGCTGGTGGCACTACTGGGCCGCACGTTCGCCTCAACTCGACGAGTACCTCACCGAGTTGCGAGCGATCGAGAGTCTCTCCGTGGAAGGGGATGTGGAGTCGGGCAAGGCGTCGCTGATCCGCCGGAAGGCCGCGGCGGTCGCCGCGCTCCGCAAGAAGTGGAAGTCGCCCGAGCCTCCCTGGAACGGGGTGACATCCAACGTCCTCTGGAACATCGGCAACACGCCCGCGTCGCAGATCTCGATGATGGGTCAACTGACCGGCATGTGCTACGCGCCGTTCGCGGCCTGCTCGACGTTCGGGTACTCGCTCCGCCTCGGCATGCGCGCGATCACCCATGGCGAAGCCGACTTCGCCGTGATCGGTGCGACCGATCCTCCGCCCCATCCGATGTCGGTGGGCACCTTCTACAACGCGCGGGTGCTCTCCGCCGATGGTGAGCTGTCCAAGCCGCTGACCGGGCTGCGCGGGACCCACGTCGCCGGCGGCGCGTGCGTCTGGATCATCGGCGACCTCGAGCACGGCCGACGTCTCGGGTTCGAGGCGCTCGGCATGGAGCCGATCGCGGTGGGTGTGTCCGCGGATGCGGATCACATCATCACGCCTTCGGTCGAAGGACCGACGAGCGCGATCCGAGCGGCGTTCGACGAAGGTGGCATCTCGCCCGAGGCGATCACGCACTGGGACCTGCACGCCACGGCGACCCCCGGCGACTACCTCGAGGTCGAGACGATCCGCAAGGTCATCGGGGACCGCGCCGTATTGAGTGCGCGGAAAGGAACCTTCGGTCACGGCATGGGCGCCGGGGGCGGTTGGGAACTCACCGCGCAATACCTGGCGGCGAAGTCCGGGGTGATCCCGCCGACCACGCTCACGCCGGCGGAGCTCAACCCGGAGATCGGACGGATCCACGCAAACTTCGTCTTCGACCACGCCTGCCGATTCCCCGACGACCGGATCGGCTGTGTCGGGAAGCTCTCGATGGGGGTCGGCGGGATCAACGCATGCGTCATCTCGCGGCCCTACGACGCGTAGAAGGTCGCTGTCGTGCCCGGACGCGATGACCTCGACGAGCCTCGCCCCGATCGACGGGACCGCACCGTCGAGTTCCTCGCGATGTACGAGCCGGTCGCCCCGGCGATCTTCGCATGGGCGAGACTGCACGTGCACCCACCCCTCCGTCGTCGCGTCGATCCGGAAGATGTGCTGCAGGAGGTCTCGTTCCGCGCATTCGACCGCTTCGACCGGTTCGATCCCGACGTGGCGAGCTTCCGCTCTTGGCTGTTCGGCATCGCTCACAACGTGCTGCGGGAATCGTTGCGGAATCTCCGCGGTCGTGGCGAGTCCGTCTTCGGACCCGCTCGGGGAAGTCAGATCGCCGGGTTCGATGGCTTCGCGGCCGAGGCGACCAACGTGTCGACTCGGATCGCCCGCGAAGAGGGGTTCGTGCAGTTCCTCGAACGCCTCGAGGATCTCCCCGACGAGGATCGCCGCCTGTTGATCTACCGCGGACTCGAGGGACGTCCCCATCAAGAGGTCGCGGATCGACTCGGCATCGGGTCGGACGCGGCCGAGAAGCGGTGGCAGCGATTGCGCAAACGACTTCAGGAGTCGGGACTCCCCGCCGGATTGCTCGCATCCTGATCCGAGGATCTTGCGGCTCGTCGCGATGCGAACCGTGAAGCGACCGTCCGCGTCAGTGGACGGGCCCTTGGCGGACCCCACCGAACTCGTGGACCAGGCGGAAGCCGACGAAGGCGTAGCCCTGGTCCACGGTCGCGCCTGCGCGGTACGCGACGCGGCTCGCGATCGGGGCGCTCTGCCACGATCCCCCGCGGATCGATCGCAGCCGACGCTCGAGATCGAAACCGTCCCGACACCAGTCCATCACTCCGCCCGCGAGGTCGCGAACACCGTACGGGGATCGATCTCCATCGACGGCCCCCACGCGGATCGGTCTCGGCCGCTCGGGTGTCGAGGCCGCGCACCAACAGAGGGCGCCATCGAACCGATCCCCCCAGGGGAAGAGACGACCGTCGAGACCGCGCGCCGCCTTCTCCCACTGCGCATCGGTCGGCAATCGGTAGCGGCGCCCATCGCGCTCGGATCGCCACTCGGCGTAGGCGACCGCGGCGTGCCACGAGACGCCGACCATCGGCAGATCGCCGCGGTCCGGCTCGAAGCGAACGTCGTCGCCCTCGAGCTGGATCAAGGGGTCCGGGAAGGGCGAGAGGTTCGGGAGCCGCGCGCGTCGCGATCGCCTCGGGACCTCGCCGAGGAACGCCGCGTACTCCGCCACCGTCACGGGCGTGCGCTGGATCGAAAAGTCGGGGACATCGACGCGATGCGCCGGTCGGCTGTCGCGCGCGCGACGATCCCCGCCGAGATCGACGATACCGCCCGGAACCCAACGGA
The DNA here is from genome assembly GCA_020425835.1 of Planctomycetota bacterium. Next base: position 6,405 of record JAGQRC010000109.1, read on the forward strand.
AACCGAGGCCGATCTCCGACTCGGATCGCCACCGCAGGTCGATCGACCACGCCTCGTCCCGTTCGACTCGGATCGGAAGATCGAGCGTTCGCCGATCGTGCCCGACAATGCGAAGCTCGAAGAACCCCCGCGGAACCTCCTCGACCCGATGGACACCCCAGTCCGCATCGCGCCTTCCCCGGATCGCGAGACGTCGACCCATCCCGACCCGAACTCGATCGCGCTCCTCGACCGGTCGCCACGCGACCCGGAAGGGCGGCGGTGAACAGCGCACCGTGATCGAACCGCGTCCCACCTCTCGAGCGCGGATCACCGCCCCACCGAGCGATCGCGCGCGCTGGAGCGCGAGCCGGGCGGTCGCCGCATCCGCGTTGCGCTCCGCCTCCAGGAATCGCTGCCAGTACTCCTCGGCGACGCGACCGGCGAGCTCCGGATCGGACGGATGTGCGCGCGTCGCCGCCTCCCGCGCCAGGAGCGCTTCGTGTCGACGACGCGCGGCTTCCTCCTCGGCGCACTCGATCCGGCGCAGTCGACGCCACTGTGCCCGCTTCTCGGAGGCGGGGCGCCAGGGATCCGACGACTCCCCGACCGAACGTCGACTCTCCTCCGCCGCGGCGAGTCGTGCCCGGTCCGCCTGCCGCTCGTGTTCGTCCGCCTCTCCGAGGAATCGTCGTGCGGTCCGTCGGCGTCGGCGCCACTCGTGGATGCCGTCGAGATGCTCCGCGAGTGCCGCCGCGAATTCATCGGCGGACGTCGCGCCGGTCAGATCGATCGACGCAAGGCGTTCCGCCTCGGCGGTGTCGACCCGTGTCCACAACGCGCGGGCGCCGGCGAGCGTCGAGGCGAGCCAGCGTTCATCGTCGTCACGACCGCCCGCCTCGAGTCTACGGTGCCAACCATCGACCGTCAGGCCACCGTGATCGCCGACTCTCAGGCAGCCGGACTCGAGTCGGCCGTGCGCGACGTCGCGGCTGTGGGCGTGCGCGAGTGCGAGTGCGACCCGTTCGAGCTGCCGCGCCCAGGCGACCGGCCCGACCGACGCGGACGCCTCGCTCCACGCTCGACCCTCGACCCGCGGCAACACGGCGAAGAGCCGCCCTCGAGCATCGAGCCCGAAGTCGTGGAGCGGCGGGATGGCCGCGTGTTCCAGTCGCGCGTGGCACTCGATCCAACGAGCGAAGCGCTCGCGGTCCCCCGCCTCCGTCTCGACGAGGATGGTGACCGGACGCATCAGCGCTCGGTCCTCGGCATGAACGTGCTCGAGGTCCGACTCGATGGAGGCGAGTCCGAGCCACCGATAGCGCGACGCATCATCGATCGTCCGGTCATCGCCCGGTCCCGGCTCTCCTCGAAACTGCGTCTCGGTCCACCCCCCCGATCGCCCGGACAGTCGAAGGTACTCCCGTGCGATCCCCTCCTCGTGGCCGCGGAACCGCGCGAGATACTCCGCCAGCGGGCGAAGCGACCCCGCCTCCCGATCGGCGATCGCCGCCGCGAGGAACTCGAGTTCGACGTCGAACGCCACACGGTCCGCCGCTTCCGGTGGATCGACCGGGCGCGTGTTCGGAAGGCGGCTCCGCGCGGGTCGACGCGGTGGATCGGAGGGATCTCGGCGGGACATGGGACCATTTCGACCGAAGGTCCCGCGGTCTGCAAGTCCCGGGTCGCCGGCGACGCGCGGCGCGCCCTTCTACCGGGCGCCCGGTGCACGAGGCCGGGTGCAGGCACGCGATTCGTCGAGGGTCCCGGTTACACTGTCGACATGGATGCTCTCGCCGACGACGACGCGATCGCCATCGAGTTCCTCGCTCGACTCCACGCGGATCGAGAGATCGGTGGGCTTCGGCCGCTCCGCGACTACCTCGCGCTGTTCCCCGGGCACGAGGAGACCCTTGCCACGGAGTACTTCGCGACCATCGCTCCGGAGTTGCCGACGCCATCGGCTCCGTCGTTGGACGATTCCGCCGATCTCGCTCCGCTCGTGGAACGACTGCGACTCGAGCCGCGCTACGAGACGGTGGC